>CP144846.1:0-116550 GCA_036689515.1 Candidatus Stammera capleta | reverse complement strand
TAATCAAAAAAAAATTAATAATAAATATATTATTTTATATAATAATTAATATGTAATGTGAATTACTTAATTTAATACATAATTAAAATAAAATTTTAGTTATATATTTTTAAATAATTCAACAATACATAAAATTTAAAAATATTAAATAATTTTAATAAAATGATTAATTATAAAAATAAATATAACTAGCTAAATCTAGTACTTTATCTGAATAACCTGTTTCATTATCATACCATGAAATAACTTTTATAAAATTTTTATTTAAAAACATAGTAGCTTTAGCATCAAATATAGAAGTCATTTTTTCTCCATTAAAATCCATAGATACTACATCTTCATCTATAAATCCTAAAATACCTCTTAAATAACTATTAGAAGCTTCTTTAATTACATTACATAATTCATTATGATCAGTAGATGTTTTAACTTTAACACTTAAATCTACTACAGATACATTAGATGTAGGTACTCTAAAAGCCATTCCAGTAATTTTACCTTTCAATTCTGGTATTATAACACCTAATGCACTAGCTGCACCAGTACTAGATGGAATAATATTTTGAAATACACTTCTTCCTCCTCTTCAATCTTTCAATGAAGGAGAATCAACTACTTTTTGAGTTGCTGTAGATGCATGAATAGTAGTCATAAAAGCTTCTATAACATGAAAATTATCATTTATTACTTTTACTATAGGTGCTAAACAATTAGTTGTACAAGAAGCATTTGAAACAATATTTTCACCATTATAATTATAATGATTTACACCCATAACAAACATTGGAGTTTCATCTTTAGATGGACCTGTCATAACAACATATTTTGCACCACCTAATATATGTCCATATGCTAAATCTTTAGTTAAAAACATTCCTGTAGATTCTATAACTACATCAACATTATATTTACTTCATGGTATATCTTTAGGATTTTTAAAAGAAGTAATATTAATTATTTCATTATTAACTATTAATTTATCTTTATTAACACTAATATTACCATTAAATCTACCATGACTAGAATCATATTTCAACATATAAGCAATATAATCAACATTTACTAAATCATTAATTAATACTACTTTTAAATTATCTCTAATTTGAGAATTTCTAAAAACTAATCTTCCAATTCTTCCAAAACCATTAATACCAATTCTTATAGTCATTTTATTTACCTATTTAAAACTATTTATTATAAAATATATTATATTTTTAATTATATATTATTATATAATTATTATATAATATTTATAAAATAATATTTATTTTTAATTTATATTTTATAAATATAAATTAATATTATTCTTAATAAAATTTTTATTATATAAAAAATATTATAAATAAATTAAATAGGAGTATATAATGAACTTTAAAAATCTTTCAATGATTCCTGATTTTAATGATTCTTTATTTTCAGATAGATTTAATAAAATAGATAAATTATTCAGTAAATTAACAGGTAATATACCTATGAATAAATTTCCTAATTATAATATTAAAAAAATAAAAAATTATTTCATATTAATGATAAGTTTACCAGGATGAAAAAATAATGAATTAGAAATTTATTTAATTAATAATCAATTAAATATTAAAGGAACTAAAATTAAAAAAAATAAAAAAATATATTG
Source organism: Candidatus Stammera capleta (assembly GCA_036689515.1). Classification (GTDB taxonomy): domain Bacteria; phylum Pseudomonadota; class Gammaproteobacteria; order Enterobacterales; family Enterobacteriaceae; genus Stammera; species Stammera capleta_O. The sequence continues at coordinate 114,917 of CP144846.1, read as the reverse complement.
AATATATAAAAATATTATTAAAAACAATTTTAATATAAGTTTTAATATACCACAAAATTCTATTATAAAAAATGCTAAATTAAAATATGGAATTTTATCAATCAAAATAGAACAAAAAATACCAGAAAATCAAAAAACTAAAAAAATACAAATAAACTAATAAATATTCCTTTACCGCTTATGTGGTAAAGGTAAATCCTTTAAAAACGGTCTATTAGCTTCTATAAATGCCATATAATCACATTGTTCATTATAAAAATTTTTATTATGACTTTTAATATATATTATTTTAATTTTCTTATTTAAAAAATATATAATTTTATATATTTCAATTCATAAATCTATATTTTTAATTATTTTATTAGTAGAATTTTTTCAATTATTATTACTTCATTTAAATAATCAATTATTAATACCTTTATATAAATAAATACTATCAGTAAAAATATATAATTTTTGTTTTTTTTTTTTAAATAACAAAAATCTTAAAGGCAAAATAAAAGCCATTAATTCCATTCTATTATTAGTAGTATAATAATAACCTGCTTTAAATATAAATTTTCGTTTACAAAATTTAATTATAGAAGCACATCCACCTGGACCTGGATTATTAATACAAGAACCATCTGTATAAATATTAATTTTAAACATAAAATTTAATTATTAAATAAATTATATTATAACAAAAGTAAAAATGAATAAACAAATAGTTCTAGATATAGAAACAACAGGTTTTAACACAAAAAATAAATATTATATTGATCATAAAATTATAGAAATAGGTGCAATAGAAATAAAAAAAAGAAAAATAACTAATAATATTTTCCATAAATTTATTAATCCCTGTAGGGAAATAGAACATAATGCATATAAAATCCATGGAATAACAAATAAATATTTAATTAATAAACCAATATTTTCTCAAATATCAAATGAATTTATTAATTTTATTAAAAATTCAAATTTAATTATACATAATTCTAAATTTGATATAGGATTTATAGAAAATGAACTAAAATTAATAAATTATAATATACAAAATATTAAAAATATATGTAATATAATCGATACATTATATTTAGCAAGAAAAATGTTTCCAGGAAAAAAAAATGATTTAAACTCATTATGTGAAAGATATAAAATAAATACACAATTTAGAAACAAACATGGAGCATTAATAGATGCTAAATTATTAGCTAAAGTATTTTTAGCTATGACAAGAAAACAACAAACATTTACTTTAGAAAAAACCAATAACTTAATAAATTTAAATTATAAAAAAAATAATACATATAAAAAACCAATAATTTATACAATTTCAAAATCAGAAATAAATAAACATTTAAAATATTTAAATTTTCTAAAAAAAAAAAATAATAAATGTTTGTGAAAAATTAAAAATTAGAAGGTAATAATTATGAATAATTTATCTATTATAAATTTAATAAAATTAATAAATTTAAATAAATTTGAAAATAAAATATATACAATTAAAGGATGAATTAAAAACAAAAGACATTCAAAATCAAACATATCATTTTTAGATATTAATGATGGTTCATGTATAAATAATATTCAAATAATTATTAAAAAAAAAAATATCAATAATTATAAAAATAAAATTAATAATATAACAAATGGATGCTCAATAATTATTAAAGGTAAAATAAAATTTAATAAAAAAAAAAATATAAATGAAATACATGCTATTAAAATAAAAATTATAGGTAATATATATAAACCTAAAACATATCCTATAAGTTCTAAATATCATTCATTAAAATTTCTTAGAAATGTATCACATTTAAGACCTAGAACAAAATTATTTGGAGCAATAACAAGAATAAGAAATACTTTAATATTTAATTTACACAAATATTTACAAAAAAACAATTTTTTACTTATAAATACACCAATAATTACATCTTTAGATACAGAAGGACACAGTAAAATGTTTACATTAAAAACTCAAAATAATATAAACTTTTTTAATAAAAAATCTTATCTAAGTGTATCAGGGCAATTAAATTTAGAAGCATATGCATGTTCTCTATCAAAAGTATATACATTAAATCCAATTTTTAGAGCTGAAAATTCAAATACAAAACAACATTTAGCAGAATTTTGAATGTTAGAAATAGAAATATCATTTAATAAATTAAAAAATTTAATAAAACTCTCTAAAAATATATTATCTTATTCTTTAAAAAAAATTATAAAAAATAATTATAACGATTTAGATTATATTTTAAAATATAATAAAATAACAAAAAATATAGATAAATTATATAAAATTATAGAAACAAAAATAACTGAAATTAACTATTCAGAAATAATTAATATTTTAAATAAAAAAAAATTAAATATTAATTGAGGACAAAATATATCTAAAGAACAAGAAAATTTTTTAACCAATAAATATTTTAATAATGCAATAATCATAAAAAATTTTCCAAAAATTATAAAACCTTTTTATATGAAAACAAATAAAGATTTAAAAACTGTAGCCTCTATGGATATTATATTACCATTAGCTGGTGAAACTATAGGAGGATCTGAAAGAGAAGACAATATAAATATATTAGATAAAAATATTAAAAATAATTCATTAAATAAAAAAAAATATTGATGATATAGAGATTTAAGAAAATATGGAACTATACCTCATAGCGGATTAGGATTAGGAATAGAAAGATTTTTAATATATATTACAAAAATGAAAAACATTAGAGATGTAATAGCATTTCCTAAATATCCTAATTATTCAAATTTTTAATTTATTACTATTAAATATTGTTAATATTTAATTAAATTAATATAATAAAAATATTAAATTTTAAAAATAACGAGAATAAAATGAAATTTATTAAAAAACAAATATTAATTTTAATATTATATTTCTTAATAATTAATCCAATTAAAGCTAATAAAGGTAACAAATCACACATTAAAATATATAGTCATATAAAAACAATATATACTACAAATAATAATAAATTACATTCTCAAAATAATAATTTATTTTTCTTTGGAATAAAAGGTAAAACAAAAAATAATAAATATATTAACGCATTTGGTAAAATAGAAGGTAGTATTAAATCAAATATATTAAATAATAAAAATTATAAAAAAAATCAAAACAATAATTTAGATATTAATCTAGCTTATATAGGTTTATATCACAAAAATATTGGATCTATTACATACGGAAAAAATTTTGGTGTATTATATAATAGTTTATCATTTACAAATATATTCCCATATAATCAAAGTAAATTTATTAGATCTAATTTATCTACAAATATAATTAATAATGTAATAACATATAAAAAAAAATTTGTATTTAAAAATAATAAATTTATAAAAAACATTAGTATAATAACTCAATATCAAGGTAAAAATAATCAAGGAAACTCATTAGAAGGAATAATAGATTCAACTAATGGCGGATGAGGTATAGCTTATAGTTATCAAACTCCATATGGAATAGATTTAGCTTCATCATATTCTAATTATATACATGATTATAGACAAGAAAGAATTAATGATAAATTTATAATATACGGACCAAAAAGTAGAAATGCTAAAGCATGATCTTCATCTATAAGATATCATGTAAATAATTTATATATTGCTACATCATATTCTAAAGGTATAAATTTTACACCTATTTATACAACTACTAAATCTCCATATTATGGAGAAACTCTTAAAAGATATAATTTTTCTAAAAAAAGTCAAAATATATCTATAGTAATTAAATATAAATTTAAAAACGGAATAACTCCTATGTTTGGATACATACAAACTATAGCACATAATTTAGATAAAACAAAAATAGGAAAAAATATTTTTACTCCAAGTACTATAGATTTAGAAAAATATTTTAATTTAGGTGTTACATATAAATTTAATAATTCATTATTTGGATATATAGACTATAAAATTAATCAATTAACAAAAAATAATATACTTAGAGTTATAAATAATGAAGAAAATTTAATATCATTAGGTTTAATATATAAATTTTAATTAAATTTTTTAATTTATAAAATAATACCTACTTATAACTTATACTTATGTATAAGTAGTAAGTAGGTATTATTTTATATAAACATATTTAAAATATACGCATCCGAGAGGATTTGAACCCCTGACCCCCCGGTTCGTAGCCGGGTACTCTATCCACTGAGCTACGGATGCTATATAATAAAACAGTGAGAGAGGGATTCGAACCCTCGATGCAATATAATCACATTCTCCCTTAGCAGAGGAGCGCCTTAAACCACTCGACCATCTCACTAATTACTAATTAATTTTTATTAATATTAATATTATTTTTTTTAGATTCATTATAAATTTTAGCATAAATTTCTTTTCTATGCACTGAAATTTCTTTAGGAGCATTTATACCTATACGAACTTGATTAGCTTTTATACTTAATACAGTAACTATAATATTATCTGCTATTATAAGTGTTTCCCCTATTTTACGAGTAAGAATTAACATTTAAATTCCTTTTAAATAATTAAATTTTTTTTAATATATTTTATTAATTTATCAAAAATAAAATATTCATTTATATTAACATAATTTTTAAAATAAATATTTATAATAAAATTATTATTCGATATTATTCAATATTTTTCATATCCATAATTATTTTGAATTAAATTTTTTATTTTATTATCAAAATTAATAAATTTACTTAAAATTAAATTTTCATATAATAATAAAAAATAATTTTTATCTTTTACTATTAAATTTAATACTATTAATTTTAAATTAAATTTAACATATAATTTATTTAATACATTAAATACAATATTTTTATTAAAATCCAAATTAAATTTAATAATTTTAAATAAACATTTATATTTTTTAATTTTATAAAAATCTTTTAAAGAAATAAAATTAACAATATTATCTACATTATATTTATTAATACTTTTATATTTATTTTTTAAAATTATATATTTATTTTTTAAATTAAATATTTTTTCATAAACACTATATATATTAGTAAATAAATATTTAGTAATTTTTTTAATATAAAATTTACAATTAAATAAATAATTAAAAGCATTTAAATATGTTTTAGCTTTTATTCTTTTAATATTTGAAGAAACATTAATAATCTTAACTATAGAAAACAAAAATATATCCCTTGTGTTAGAAACATGAGTTCCACAACAATTTTCCTCATATAAATTATCTATTTTAATAACTCTAATAATATTCTTACCAAAAAAATTACATTTTAATATATCATTTTTAATATTATATTTAAATCTTTCTCTTATTACTAACGATTTTTGTATATATTTATTAACTTTATTTTCAATATTTTTAATTAAATAATTATTAATATTTTTATTATAAAAAAAATCTAATCTAAAACTATCTTTATTAATATAAGATCCCTTTTTTATACAATCTTTATTTAATAATTTCTTTAAAACAAAACATAAAATATGTAAACATGTATGATTAGATGACATTATATATCTATAATCTACATCATAACAAACATCTACTAAATCTCCTACTTTAAAAACACCATAATTAATATATCCAATATGAATTATATATTCATTATATATAATTGTTTTATTAACTATAAATTTAGCACTATTATCTAATTTAGTTATAAAACCAATATCTCCACATTGACCAGCTAATTCAGGAAATAAAACAGTATTATTTAATATAATACTACATTCACAATATTTTACAGTAAAATTTAAAATATTATTATTATTAAATATTAATAATATCTTAGAACTTATATTTTTATTATTAAAACCAAAAAATTTTGTTATAGATAAATCACATAAATTTATATTTTTAAAAAACTTATTTATAAATAAATTATTTTTTTTAGATTTTTCTTTTTGAATAATTAATTTTTTATTAAACTTATCTAAATTAACAATAATATTATTATATTTACATACATCTATAATAATATCTAATGGTAATCCATAAGTATCATATAACAAAAAAACAATTTTACTACTTAAATATTTTTTATAATTTAATTTATTAATATAAAAATTCAACAAATTTAATGAATTACTTAATGAATTTAAAAAATGTTTCTCCTCTTTATAAACAATATATACAATTTTATTAATAATTTTAATATTTAAATCTTTAAATTCATTTATATTAAATAAAATAAATTTAAGTAACTTATATAATATTAAATCATTAATTTTTAATAATCTAATATGTACAATTGTACGACGAATTATTTTTCTTAATACATAACCTCTATAAGTATTAGAAGGTAATACATCATCTATTAATAAATATATTATTGATCTAATATGGTCTGAAATTACATTAAAAATATGTAAATTACTTATATTTATTTTAATTAACAAAACATCAGATATAATATTTTTAATATTTATAAATGTATCAATTTCAAAATTAGAACTTACACCTTGCAAAATAGAAGCTAATCTTTCTAAACCTATACCAGTATCAACGCATTTATTTAATAACAAATTATATTTATTATTATAAAAATTAAATTCTAAAAAAACTAAATTTCATAATTCTAAATAATTATTTGTATGTTTATATAAATTAAAATATTTTATATCATTAAATTTATTATTAAATACATAAAATATTTCAGTACTATATCCACATAAACCTAAATTATCTACCCTCCAAAAATTATCAGAATTATTAATAGAATCTTTAGAAATAAAAATTTTATTATCAGATAATTTAATTATATTTTTTCAAATATTATATGATAATATATCATCTTTATGTACTGTAACTATAAATCTATTTTTATTTAAAGAAAATAAATTTTTATTAGTTAATAAATCTCAAGAATATAAAATTGCTTCTTCTTTAAAATAAGTACCAAAACTAAAATTTCCCATCATTTCAAAAAATGTATTATGTCTTGATGTATAACCTACATTTTCAAAATCATTATGTTTACCACTAATTCGTAAACATCTTTGAATACTAATAACATTTTTTTGATCTAAACATTTTATATTTAAAAAATATTTAGTAAATTGATTCATTCCAGCATTAGTAAATAATAATGAACTATTATTCTTAGGTACTAAACTACTACTTTTTATTAAAATATGATCTTTAGATTCAAAAAAACATATAAAGGTCTTACGTATATCTTTAGATTTCATAAACATTATAAATACCCTTAAATTTAATATATAAATAATTAAACTTAAAATTTTTAAATATATAAAAATAATCGTAATATTATAAAATAATTATTAATATAAATATATTAATTTAAATAAATAAATGAAAAAAGAAAAAATAAAATCAATTAAAAAAGCATTTAAATTAATTGAACAACAATTTGGTAAAGGATCAATAATGAATTTAGGAGAAAAAAACAGTATAAATATTGAAACTATTTCTACAGGATCTATTTCACTAGATATAGCATTAGGAATAGGAGGATTACCAATGGGCAGAATAATAGAAATTTATGGTCCAGAATCATCAGGTAAAACAACATTAACATTAGAAATAATTGCATCAGCTCAAAAAAAAAAAAAAAATATGTTTATTTATTGATGCTGAACATACATTAGATCCAATATATGCTAAACAAATAGGAGTTAATATAAATAATTTATTATGTTCTCAACCAGATAATGGTGAACAAGCATTAGAAATATGTAACGCATTAGCAAAAACTAACAATATAGATGTTATAATTATAGATTCTGTAGCAGCTTTAACTCCTAAAGCAGAAATAGAAGGCCAAATAGGAGATTCTTACATAGGTCTATCAGCTAGAATGATGAGTCAAGCAATGCGTAAATTAGCTCGTAATATAAATAAATCTAATATTTTATTAATTTTTATAAACCAAATAAGAATTAAAATAGGTGTTTTATTTGGAAATCCAGAAACTACTACTGGTGGTAATGCTTTAAAATTTTATTCTTCTATAAGATTAGAAATAAGAAAAATTAAAAATATCATATTAAATGATCAAATAATAGGTAATGAAACAAAAGTTAAAGTAGTAAAAAATAAATTATCTGCACCATTTAAACATGCAGAATTCCAAATTTTATATAATAAAGGAATAAATAAAAATATGGAAATTCTAATATTAGCAATTAAAAATAATATAATTGAAAGAAATGGAAATTGATATAATTTTAAAAAAATAAAATTAGGACAAGGAAAAAATAATTCTATATCTTTTTTAAAAAAAAATAAAAAAATATACAAAGAAATTAAAAATAAAATAAACAATATATATTTTAATTTAAAAAATTAAATATTTTATTTCTAATTATATAAATATTTTTATTAGCATTAACTTTCAAATAACCATATTTTAATTTTTTATAAAAAAAATATTTTTTATAAAAATTTTTTAATAAACACAATTCTTTATTATATATTAAAAATCTTTTCTTAATTATTTTAATACTAGAATCATCTTTACGAGAAACTAATTTTTCTCCTGTAAAATCATCTATACCCTCCACTTTGGGAGGGTTATATTTTTTATTATATATTCTTCCAGATTTTACATGTATTTTTCTATTCATTAATCTATTTAATAAAATATTTTCAGAAACACATAATTCTATAACATAATTAATATTTATATAACTTAAAAAATTAGCTTGTATAATATTTCTAGGAAAACCATCAAATAAATAACCATTATTTGAAAAATTATTATTTATATAATTTTTAATTATACTAAAAGCTAAATTATCATTAATTAAATTTCCATTTAAAATTAATCTTTTAATTTTTTTATTATTAGAATAATTATTTCTTAAAATTTCTCCTAATGAAACTAAACATAATTTATAACGTTCTATAATAAATTTAGATTGTGTTCCTTTACCTGATCCAGGTGGACCTAACAAAATAATATTCATTAATAATTTATTTAAAAATAAAATTACACAATAATTCATTAATTAAATTTATAAATTCTACTGGATTTTCCAATGAATTACTTTCTATTAATAATGCTTGATAATAAAGAAAATAAATTCATTTTTCAAATGAATTATTATCTTTTATTTTTTCTATATATTTTATTAAAATATGATTAACATTTATATCAAAAAAATATTTAATTTTAGGTACATCTTTTCCAACAGATTGTAATAATTTTAACATTTGTGTACTCATATCATTAGAATCTGTAATTAAAACTACTGGAAATTTATCTAAATTATTAGTAATTCTTACATCTTTAATTAAATCTTTTAAAACATCTTTTATTCTATTAAAAAATAAATTATATTCTTTTTTATCAATATGAATAACTTTATTTTCATTAATCAATATACTATTAAAATTATTAATATTATTTTTATTAATAGCAACAAATTGAATACCTTTAAAATCAGTTAAATAACTCATCATTCATTCATCAATTTTATCTATTAAAAATAATACTTCAATGTTATTTTTATTATATATTTCTAAATGAGGACTATTTTTAGCTGTAAAATAATTATCAGAAGTTAAATAAAATATTTTATCTTGTCCTACTTTCATATTATCTATATAATTTTGTAATGAAATTAAACTTTCATCATCTGATTTTGAAGAATAAAATCTTAATAAATTAATAATATTAAATTTATCTATATTAGAATCTACTAATCCTTCTTTTAAAATATTACCAAAATTTTTCCAAAAAATTTTATATTTAACAGTATCTGTAGTTAAATTATTTAACATTTTAAATATTCTATTAGTTAAACTAATAGAAATCTTTTTTAAACATTCATTTTCTTGTAAAATTTCTCTAGAAATATTTAATGATAAATTATCTATATCAATTAAACCTTGAATAAATCTAAAATATGTAGGTATAATATTATTTATATTGTCCATTATAAAAACTTTTTTAATATATAATTTAATATTATTTTTATAATCATCTCTATTTAAAATATTTCATGGAGATGTATCAGGTATATATAATAAACTAATATAACTATTAATACCTTCTACTTTATTATGAGATCATATTAATGGATTTCCTAAATTATTAGTTAAATAAGAATAAAATGATTTATATTCTTTATCTGTAATATTATTTTTATTCTTTAATCATATAGCACTAAAATTATTAATTTTTTTTCATATATATAATTTACTTTTTTCATCAAATTTTTTATATTCTATAGGAATATCTATATAACTAGAATATTTATTAATTATTTCATATAATTTAGATTCATTTAAAAAATTTTTACATTCATCTTTAATATATAAAATAACATCTGTACCAAAAGAATCCTTACATAAATTCTTTATAGTGAATTTTCCATCACCTTTTGAAGATCATAATAAAGAATTTTTACTATTATTTTCTAATATAGATCTTGTATGTACTTTTACTTTATTAGCTACTATAAATGAAGAATAAAAACCTACACCAAATTTACCTATTAAATTATTATTTTTATTATTTTTATTTAAATTTAAATTTTTAATAAATTCTTTAGTTCCAGATTTAGCTATAGTACCTAAACTGCTAATTATTTCTTCATATGTCATTCCTATTCCATTATCTCGAACTATTAATTTATTATTATCAATAAATAACCTAATTCGAAAATTAGAATTAATTTTCATATCATTATTTTTATTAACTAAATAAAATCTTAATTTATCTATAGCATCAGATGAATTTGATATTAATTCTCTTAAAAAAATTTCTTTATTAGAATATAAAGAATTAATCATTAATTTAAGTAATTGTTTTATTTCAGATTTAAAAAAAAATTGTTTTTTTTTCATATAAATATTATTTCATTTATAATTAATATTATTTAATTTATTATATTTAATATATTATAAATTAACAAAATATATATTACTTTTTTTTATAATAAATTAATTTAAAAATTAAAAATTCAAATATGATTTTTTTATCACTTGTCAAAATAAGATCTTTTTTAGCTATATAAAACATTTTATAAAAATAATTAATATCTTTTAACAATACTAATTTATCTAATTTTACTAATTCTATACTATTTTTAATATCAAAAATATTTATATCAAAATTAGGAATTATTTTCATAATAAATAAAAAATGTAATTTCTCCAAAATATTGTTAATCAAATAATTAAAATCAATATTTTTTTTCAAAAAAACATTTAAATAATATAAAATTTTATTATAATTACTTATAAATAAATACTTTAAAAAAACAAAAATTAATTCCTCATCTATCCTATTTAAAAAATAATTAATTTCTTTAACAGTTAAATAATTAGAATCAGTACTTAATAATAATTGATCTAACAATATTATTGCATCTCTCATACTACCATTAGCATATAAAGAAATAATTTTTAATGCTTCTATATCATATTTAAATAATTCTTTATTAGAAATTAAAATTAATCTATCTAATATATTTTTATTACTTAATGGTTTTAAATAAAAAGACATACATCTTGATAATATAGTATCAGGTATTTTATTTAAATCAGTTGTAGCTAATATAAATTTTACATGATTAGGAGTTTCTTCTAATACCTTTAATAAAGAATTAAAACTATGACGAGATAACATATGAATTTCATCAAATATATAAATTTTATATTTCATTAAAATAGGTAAATAATATATTTTATCTAAAATATTTTTAATATCTTCAACTTTAGAATAAGTAGCTGCATCTATTTCTATTAAATCAACAGATTGACCATTACTTATACTTACACAAATATTACAATTTTGACAAGGATTATAATTTATTAAATTAATACAATTTAAAGTTTTAGCAAATAATCTAGATAAACTTGTCTTTCCTACACCCCTAGGTCCATAAAACAAATATGTACTATATATTTTATTTAATTTTAAACTATTAATAATAAATTTAACTATATTTTCATGACCTACAAAATCATTAAAACTTTGAGGTCTTCATTTTAAAGGTAAAAGTTGATACATTTTAATTTATTTTTAAATATTATTTGTTAATATACATATTATATTAATAAATATTTTATTTATATTTTTAACTTTTTCTAAAAAAAAATAATAATATAATATAAAAATTAATTTTTTTCATATAATATTTCTTCAAGAATATTTAAATTTATATCAAATTCTATAAAAATTTCTTTTAATCTATTCATATCCATAGGTAAAGAAAATAAAATCTTTAAAATTTCAATATAAAACATATTTAACATTTCCATAAATATTTTTCATGACTCCATTCTATATTCTTGTTTTGGATCCTTTTGAGCATAACTTCTTAAATATATATATTCCTTTAAAAAATCTAATGAATATAAATATTCTTTTCATAATAAATCTAAAGTTCTTAAAAAAATATTTTTTTCTAAAATAAAAAAAATTTTTTTACCAAAATATTTTTTTTTTAAAACATAAATTTTAACTAATTTATTTATTATATAATTTTTAAAATCTAAAAAACTAAAATAGTGTATTTTATTAAAATTAATTTTAATTCTAAAATATAAAAATAATATTTTCTTTATTTTTTTATAATTTAAAAAAAAATTACTCTTATTAAAATCAATAAATAATAAATTAATTACATTAATAATTATATCTTTTATTTTTAAATTAATATTATCAGAATGTAATAATTTATTACGTTTAAAATAAATTATTTTTCTTTGTTCATTAGAAATATTATCATATTCTAATAAATTTTTTCTTATTAAAAAATTTCTGTTTTCAATTTTTATTTGAGCTTTCCTAATAGCTTTATTAATTCAATTACTATCTATATAATCTTCTTTAGAATTATATATTCTTTTAATAAATAATCTTATATTTTTAGACATAAATAATCTAATTAAATTATCATCTATAGATATATAAAATCTTGAAGAACCAGGATCACCTTGTCTTCCTGCGCGACCACATAATTGATTATCTATTCTCCTAGATTCATTTCTCTCTGTACCTATAATATGTAAACCACCTAATTTAATTATCAAATTATGATCTTTATTTCATTTATTTTTTATATATTGTATCTTTTTACTATTTTTATTTTTAATATTTAAAATTTTATTAATATAATTACCACCTAAAATTATATCAGTACCTCTACCAGCCATATTAGTAGCTATAGTTACAGAACCTAATTCACCAGCTTTAGCAATAATATCTGCTTCATGCATATGATGCTTTGCATTTAAAACATTATGTTTTATATTATTTTTTTTTAATTCTAAAGAAATAATTTCAGATTTTAAAACAGAAGTAGTTCCTACTAAAACTGGTTGACCTTTTTTATTTCTTAATTTTATATCATTAATAATAGCTTTTATTTTATCTTTTTCACTAAAAAAAATTACATCTGATAAATCATTACGAATTATAGGTTTATTAGTAGGTATAGAAATAATATTTAATTTATAAATAGAATAAAATTCAGATGCTTCACTTACTGCAGTTCCTGTCATTCCAGATAATTTATAATATAATTTAAAATAATTTTGAAATGTTATAGACGCTAAAGTTTGATTTTCTGATTTTATAACTACATTTTCTTTAGCTTCTATAGCTTGATGCAATCCATCAGGTCATCTACGATTATATAAAATTCTTCCAGTAAATTCATCTATAATTAATATTTCATTATTTTTAACTAAATAATCAATATTTTTTTTAAATAAATAATTAGCTTTTAATGCTGTTATAATATAATGTATTAATTTAATATTTTTAGTAGTATAAACAAATTCTTTATTTTTAATAAAATTAAATTTTACTAATAAAAATTCAACATTTATTAATCCAATATCCGTTAAATAAATATTTCTAGATTTCTCATCTATTATGAAATCACTTTTAATATTTTCATTTCCATAATAATTTAATTGGTTAATTAAATTATTAATTTTATTATAAATATAATTATTATTTTCTATTGGACCTGATATTATTAAAGGAGTTCTAGCTTCATCTATTAAAACAAAATCTATTTCATCAATAATAGCATAATTTAATTCATTCTTTTGAACTTTATCATTACATGATAAAACCATATTATCTCTTAAATAATCAAATACATATTCATTATTTGTACTATATGTAATATCACAATTATAAGCTTCTTTTTTATATTTTAAAGACATATTAGGTAAATTTAAACCTGTTGTTAAACCTAAAAAATCAAATAATTTACTATTATTTATAGCATCTCTTTGAGCTAAATATTCATTAATAGTTACTATATGAACACCTTTACCTAAAAGAGAATTTAAATATGCAGGTAATATAGAAGTTATTGTTTTACCTTCTCCAGTTTTCATTTCAGCTATGTATCCATAATGCAAAACAATAGCACCTAACAATTGAACATTAAATAAATTAATACCCAAAATTCTCTTTATAGCTTCTTTAGCATTAGCAAAAGCATATGGTAAAATATCATCAATATGTTTTTTACCAGAAATTAAATCATTTTTATATAAAAAAGTATTATTTTTAATACTCTTATTATCTAAATTTGAAAATTTCTTTTCTAAACTATTAATTTTATTAACAATATTTCACATATTAATAAATTTTTTATTGTTTTTTATATTAAAAATATATGAAAAAATTTTATCAAACATATTAAACACAAAATTAATCTTATTTAATTTAAAAATTATTTATTTTAAAAACTAAATTATATTATAAATTATACATTAACTATAAACAATGTATAAAAAATTAATATTTTATATATTAAAACAAAAAAATCTATTTTAAATTAATCAATAAATTTATTTTTTTTCTGCTACCCTAAGTATTGCACTTCTAATTCTATTATTATTATTTATATCTTTATTTGAAGGTCTATACTTACCTAAATTTAACATAGTTACAGGATATAAATCATTAATAAATTTTTCAGTTAATGGTATATTATCTAATAAATTAATATTATTTAAACATTTACTTTTAATAAAATTTTTAACTATTCTATCTTCTAAAGAATGAAAACTTATTACTACTAATCTACCTCCAGGTGCTAACACATCATAAGCTACATTTAATGCTTTTTTTAAATTATTCAATTCATCATTAATAAATATACGTATAGCTTGAAAAGTTCTAGTAGACTTATGTTTAAAATATTTTTTAGATTTAACAGAATAATTAATAATTTTAGATAACTCTAAAGTTTTATTTATATAAAATTTTTTTCTATAAAATAAAATATTCTTCGCAATAGTTTTAGCATAATGTTCTTCACCTAAATTTTTTATAACTTTATATATTTCATTAAATGTAGCCTTATTAATTCAATAACTTGCTTTAACACCTTTAAATCTATTCATTCTCATATCTAAAGGTCCATTTTTCATAAAAGTAAATCCTCTAAATGGATTATTTAATTGATAATAAGATATTCCTAAATCAAATAAAATACCATTTATATTTCCAGTTAATAAAAAATTATTCATATAATGTTTTAAATATATAAAATTATCATTTATTATTTTAAAACGAATATCATTTATAACATTCTTAGATACAAATAAAGATTCATAATCACAATCAAAAGCAAACAATCTTCCATCAACATTTAATTTAGATAAAATTTCTATAGAATGTTTTCCACTACCAAATGTACAATCTATATAAATACCATTTTTTTTAATATTTAAAAAATTATTTATTTCTTTTAAAAAAGGGGGATCATAAT
Source organism: Candidatus Stammera capleta (assembly GCA_036689515.1). GTDB lineage: Bacteria > Pseudomonadota > Gammaproteobacteria > Enterobacterales > Enterobacteriaceae > Stammera > Stammera capleta_O. Next base: position 99,209 of record CP144846.1, on the reverse strand, counting down.
TTATATTTAAAAACATAATATATATTAATCTTATAATTTATAATAAAAAAAACTAATCAATTAGATATTGTATATATATTATATAAGTATTACAATTAATTTAAATTAAATATTAATTAATAAAAAAATGAAAAAAAAAATAATTATTGCAAATTGAAAATTAAATGGAAATATTAAATTCATTAAAAAATATTTAAATAAAATAAAAAAAATAAACAATAAAAATTGTATAATATCAATAGCACCACCTATTATATATCTATCTTATATTTATAAATTAATTAAAAATACAAAAATCACATTAACATCACAAAATATAGATACACATTTAAATGGATCATATACAGGCGAAATATCTGCTGAAATGTTAAAAGATATAAAAATAAAATATGTTATTATAGGACATTCAGAAAGAAAAAAATATCATTTAGAAAATAATTATACAATACTAAAAAAAATATTAATAACACAAAAAAAAAAATTAATTCCAATTATTTGTATAGGAGAAAATTTAATAGATTTTAATAAAAATAACAGTAAAAAAATATGTAAAAAACAATTAAAATATTTAATAAAAAATTATAACATTAATATTTTTAAAAACAGTATAATAGCTTATGAACCAATATGAGCAATAGGTACTGGTAAAAATGCAAATATTACACATATAAATAAAATTATAAAATTTATAAAAAATTTTATTAAAAAATACAATAAAAAAATATCTAAAAAAATAATAATTATCTATGGAGGTTCAATAAATATTGAAAATTATAAAAAAATAATACAATTAAAAGATATTAATGGATTACTAATAGGAAAATCATCTTTAAATATAAAAACATTTACCTATATGGTTAAAAATATATAAAAATAAATTTAATATAATAATACTAAAAATTAAAATTAATTTTATCAAAACGTTTTTTTAAATTTTTTATTCTACCTTTAATATTAGATATCTTTTGTTTTCCAGTATAAAATGGATGACATTTATAACATATATCTACTGAAAATTTTTTATTTAATGTTGAATAAATTTTCATTTTATTACCACAAGAACATTTTATTTTTAATAAAAAATTTTCTAAATGTATTTTTTTTTTCATAACTATATATAAAATTTAAATTAAAATAATATTATATATTAATTCTATTTAATTTAAATAAAAATAAAATAATTTTTCAAAAAAATAATTATAATTAATAATTAAATAATATATAAAATATACATAAAAATATTTTAAATTATTTTATAAAAAAAAATCAAAAAAATATAAATATATATATATTTAAAAACAATTCATAATAGCTTCCTTAGGTAAACAACTAATAATTAAAATTTGTTTAACAACACCTTTAGGAAATAAATTAAATAACATTAAACTATTATATTTTTTTTTATTAATTTCATTTTTATTCAAATAAATTAATAATAATCTAATACTAGGTATAACTTTATTAATAAAAAAATATTTTCTATAAAATAAAATTATTTTCCAATGAATATTTTTTAAAATTATACCTTGTTTCTTAGCTAAATTATAAGATATTGATTTATTTCAAATATTTAAATTACTCATATATTAATATATTTAAATTTAATTAAAAAAAAATATTTTATAATATAAATTTACTTAAATCTTCATTAATTATTAAATCATTTAATTTACATTTAACATATTTATTATCTATAATTATCGATTTATCTTTATAATTAACAGCATTATATGATATATCCTCCATTAATTTTTCCAATACAGTATGTAATCTTCTAGCACCAATATTTTCAGTGTTTTCATTAATTTTTCAAGCAATATCTGCTATACACTTAATTCCATCTTTAGTAAATTTTATATTAACTTTTTCTACATTTAACAAATATTTATACTGATCTGTTATAGAAATATCAGGCTCAACTAAAATTCTTTCAAAATCATTAGAAGTTAAAGAATCTAATTTAACTCTAATAGGAAATCTTCCTTGAAGTTCAGGTATTAAATCTGATGGACTACATAATTGAAATGAACCAGAAGCTATAAACAAAATATAATCAGTTTTAACAACACCATATTTAGTAGATACAGTACATCCTTCTACTAAAGGTAATAAATCTCTTTGCACACCTTCTCTAGAAATACCTGAATCAGATAATTGTCCTCTACGACATATTTTATCAATTTCATCTATAAAAACTATTCCTTGTTGTTCTACTAAATCTATTGCTTTTCTTTTTAAATCATCAAAATTAATTAACTTAGATGATTCTTCTTCTATTAATAATCTTAATGCATCTTTTACTGATAATTTTCTATTTTTCTTTTTTTGTCCACTTAAATTTTTAAAAATTGATTGTAATTGACTTGTCATTTCTTCCATACCAGGAGGAGACATTATTTCAATGCCTAAAGTAGGTATAGAAATATCAATTTCAATTATATATTTATTTAAATAACCACTTCTAATTTTATCTAATATATTATTTCTTAATAATGTAGAAGATTTATTAATATAATCTTTAGTAAACTCTAATTCCATAAATTTCACATCATTAATTAATATACTAACTATTTTATCTTCAGCTAAATATTTAGCTTTTTTTAAATTTATTTTTATAATTTTAGTTCTAATCATTTTAACAGCATAATCTACTAAATCTCTTATAATAGAATCTACTTCTTTACCAACATATCCTACTTCAGTAAATTTAGTAGCTTCTACTTTAATAAAAGGTGAATCACTTAATTTAGCTAAACGTCTAGCTATTTCTGTTTTTCCTACACCAGTAGATCCAATCATTAAAATATTCTTAGGTTTAATTTCATTTTTATACTCACTTTTTAATTGCATTCTTCTTCATCTATTACGCAAAGCAATAGAAACTGCTTTTTTAGCATCATTTTGACCAATAATAAATTTATTTAGTTCTTTTACAATTTGTTCAGGTGTCATTTCATCATACATATAAATATCCTTTTTTTAAAATTAAAATACTTAATAATTAATAAGATAGTTCTTCTATAGTAAATATATGATTAGTATATAAACATATATCAGCTGCTATAGATAAAGATTTTTTGACTATACTACTAGCACTTAATTTGGTATTCTCAATTAATGCTTTAGCAGATGAATAAGCATATGAACCTCCACTACCTATTGATAAAATATCATTTTCCGGTTGTATAACATCACCACTACCAGTTATTATTAAAGAATAATTTACATCAGTAATAGCTAATAAAGCTTCTAACTTACGTAAAATTTTGTCAGTTCTTCAATCTTTAGCTAATTCTACAGCTGATTTCATTATATGACCTTGATAAATTTCTAATTTTTTTTCAAAAAATTCAAATAAAGTAAAAGCATCTGCTGTACTTCCAGCAAACCCTGCTATAACTTTATTATTATATAATTTTCTTACTTTTCTAACATTACCTTTTATTATAGTATTACCAAATGTAGCTTGACCATCACCACCCATTACAACAGATTTATTTCTTCTAACACTTAATATAGTAGTCACAAAACACCTTTTAAATAAAAAAAATAAACATAATAATAAATAACTTATTTATTTAGATTCTACAGCTGATCTTAATTTTTTCATAGCATTTTTTTCTAATTGTCTAATTCTTTCAGCAGATATATTATAATAATTAGCTAATTTTTTTAATGTAACCTTTTTCTTCTGTAATCATCTTGATTTAATAATATGTTTACTTCTATTATCTAAAAATATTAAAGCTAATTTTATTTTTTTTAAAGCATATTTTTTTCAATTTAAATTTTCTAATTTATTAGTAAAACTAGATTTTCTATCTCATATATTTAAACATTCAAATTTATCATTATCATATAATTTATAATTATATGGTAAATTTATTGTTATATCTTTAGAAAACATTCTATATTCCATTTCACTAACATCTTTTTTAGATACAGATAATTGTTTAGAAACATTATTAATTTCTTTATTATTAAATCAGCCAATTTTTTTTTTAATTTTTCTTAAATTAAAAAATAATTTACGTTGTGATTTTGTTGTAGCTATTTTAACTATTCGTCAATTTTTTAAAATATACTCATGTATTTCTGCTTTTATTCAATGTATAGCAAAAGAAATTAATCTTACTCTAAAAACAGGATTAAATTTTCTTATAGCTTTAATTAAACCTATATTTCCTTCTTGGATTAAATCAAACATAGACAATCCATAACCTGTATATGTCTTAGCAATATTTATTACAAATTTTAAATTAAATAATACTAATTTTTTAGCAGAATAAATATTTTTATAATTATAAAAATCATTAATAAGTTTATATTCTTCTTTAAAAGATAATACAGGTAAAGAATTAACTGTATATATATAAGTATTTAATTTACTAAAATTAAATATATTAAAATTACTAATATTAGTAATTGTCATATAAACACTCTTTATTCTTCATTTTAAATTTAATAAATAAACAAAATTTATATATAATATAAAACTTTTTCAATTAACAAATAAAATTAAATAATAAATAAAAAATAATAATAATATAATAAATAAAAATTTATTTAAATATATATTATTAACTTAATAATATATTAAAAAAATATATATATCAAATGACAAAAAAAAATATTATAAAAATAATATCTGGAAAATATAAAGGATATAAAATAAAAATTCATAATTCAAACAAATTAAAACCTACTATATCATTAATTAAAAAAATACTATTTGATTGAATTAGAAATTTAATTACAAATAAAATTTGTGTAGACTTATTTGCAGGTTCAGGTTCTTTAGGATTAGAATGTTTATCATTAAAAGCTAAATATGTAATTTTTATAGAAAAAAATTATAAAACATTTAAAATATTAAAAAAAAATTTATATTTTATAAATAAAAAAAAATATATTACTATTAATATTAACTCTATTAAATGAATTAAAAAAATAAAATATATAAATTTTGATATAATATTTATTGATCCACCATATATAAATAATTATATAAACAATATTATTTATATCATTAATAATTTAAAATTAAAAAAAAAATATATTTTAATATATATAGAAATATCTATATATAACAATAAAATAAATATACCTTCTAATTGAATTTTATATAAAAAAAAAAAAATACACTCTACATATATATTTTTATATATTAAAAAAAATAATTAAAATTAAATTAAATTTAAATTATTTTCTTTAAAAAATTATCATATATAATAATACTAATATTTTAAATATTAAAAAAAATGAAAAACACATTAAAACATCCCCAAATAAACAAAAATATTAATTCAACTCCATTTTCAATAGAAGCTGAACAATCAGTCTTAGGAGGATTAATGTTAGATAATGAAAAATGAGAAAATATACAAGAAATAATTAATTATAATGATTTTTTCAATAAATCACATCAAATAATATTTGATGAAATGCATAAACTTACTGAAATATATAAGCCTATAGATTTAATTACATTATCTGAATCATTAAAAAAAGATAAAAAACTAGAATTAATAGGAGGTTTTAGTTATTTAGCAGAATTATCACAAAATGTTCCTAGTGTATCAAATATCAATTACTATGCTGAAATAATAAAAGAAAAATCAATTTTAAGAAATTTAATTAAAATATCAAATGAAATTATAATAAATAGTTTAAATCCAAAAGGCAAAAATAGCAAAGAAATAATAGATATTGCTGAATCTAAAATTTTTAAAATTTCAGAACAAAAAATAAATAAAAACAACAATCCTCAAAATATTAAATATATATTAGAAAAAGCAAAAAATAAACTTAAAAAATTATATCAAAATCCCAAAAAAGAAATTACAGGAATAAATACAGGATATATTGATCTTAATAAAAAAACTTTTGGTTTACAAAAATCTGATCTAATAATAATAGCCGCAAGACCATCAATGGGAAAAACAACATTTGCCATGAATTTATGTGAAAATATAGCTATATCAGATAATAAACCAGTATTAATATTTAGTTTAGAAATGACAACTGAACAAATTTTAATTAGAATTATTTCATCTTTATCAAGAGTTAATCAAAACAATATTAAAACAGGAAAAATAAATAATGAAGATTGAATAAAAATATGTAATATAATAAAATTATTAAAAAAAAAAAAAAATATTTTTATAGACGATTCATGTAATTTAACACCTACAGATGTAAGATCTAGAACTAGAAAAATATATAAAGAAAACAATGGTTTAAGTCTAGTTATGATTGATTATTTACAATTAATGAAATCATCTTCATATTTAGATAATAGAACATTAGAAATAGCAGATATATCAAGATCATTAAAATTATTAGCAAAAGAATTAAATATTCCTGTGATAGCATTATCACAATTAAATAGATCTTCTGAACAAAGATCAGACAAAAGACCTTTAAATTCAGATTTAAGAGAATCAGGTTCCATAGAACAAGATGCTGACTTAATAATGTTTATATATAGAGATGAAGTATATAATGAAAATACTGACATGAAAGGAATAGCTGAAATTATAATAAGTAAACAAAGAAATGGACCTACAGGTACAATAAATTTAGTATTTGATGGAAAAATATCTAAATTTGATAATTATGCTTCTAATAACTACAATTTTTTTAATTATAAAAATTAATAATTAAATATTAATTAACATAATATATGTTATTATTTATTAATAAATTTTAAAATTATCACTAAAATGGCTAGTAAAGGTATAAATAAAGTAATATTAATAGGTAATTTAGGACAAAATCCTGAAACAAGATATATGTCTAATGGAAATACAATTACACATTTAAATATCGCTACTTCAGAAATATGAAAAGATAAAAACACAGGAGAAAATAAAGAAAAAATAGAATGACACAGAATAGTATTATTTGGTAAATTAGCAGAAATAGCATCAGAATATTTACATAAAGGATCTCAAATTTATATCGAAGGATCATTACAAACACGTAAATGAAAAGATAAAAAAGGATACGAAAGATATATTACTGAAATAATAGTTAATATGAATGGAACTATGCAAATGCTAGGTTCTAAAAAAAACATAAAAAAAATAAATAAAAAAATTAAATCAAAAAATAAATCTAATATTAAAAATAATATCAATGATAAATCTGAAGATATTTCTATAGATTTTGATGATATTCCATTCTAATTTTTATTAAAATAACATATTAATAATTTATTAATTAACCAAAAAATATAAAATTATTAATATTAATTAATTATAACTATAAATAATATGACAGAAACATTTAATAAACTATTTAATAAATCAATAAAAAATAAAAAAATAAAAAATGGAGATATAATAATAGGTAAAATAATAAATATTAATAAAAATAATGTAGTAATTGATGCTGGATTAAAATCAGAATCATATATACCTATAGAAGAATTTAAAAATTATAAAGGAAAATTACATATAAAATTATATGATAAAATTAATGTATTAATAGATCACTTTGAATTAGGGAATGGCGAAACTATACTTTCAAGAGAAAAAGCACAAAAATATGAAATTTGAAATACATTAGAAAAATCATATACACAATCAACTATTATTAAAGGAATAATAATAGGTAAGGTTAAAGGAGGATTTACTGTAGATATAAATAATATAAAAGCATTTTTACCAGGTTCACTCATAGATATTAAACCTGTAAAAGACTCATCTATATTAGAAAATAAAATATTAGAATTTAAAGTTATTAAATTAGATAAAAAAAATAATAATATTGTAGTATCACGTAAAGCCGCAATAATAACTGATAATGATAATGAAAAGAAAAAATTTTTAAAAACTATAAATGAAGGATCAATAGTAAATGGAATAGTAAAAAATATTACTGATTATGGAGCATTTATAGATTTAGGAGGTTTAGATGGATTATTACATATTACAGATATGTCATGAAAAAGAATTAAACATCCTAATGAAATATTAAAAATAGGTGAAAACATTAAAACTAAAATAATAAAATTTGATAAAGAAAAAACAAGAGTATCTCTAGGTTTAAAACAATTAAGTGAAGATCCTTGGCAAAATATTGATAAAAAATATCCAATAAATACTAAAATAACAGGTAAAATTACTAATTTAACAGATTATGGATGTTTTATAGAAATAGAAAAAGGTATAGAAGGATTATCACATATATCTGAAATAGATTGAATTAATAAAAATATAAATCCATTTAAAAATTTTAATATAGGAGAAAAAATAAAAGCAATTATTTTAAATATTGATAAATCTAAAAGAAGAATATCTTTGGGAATTAAACAATGTACTCCAAATCCATGAATAAATTTTTCTAAACACAATAAAAAAGGAGATATAATTAAAGGTAAAATAAAATCAATTACTGATTTTGGAATATTTATAGAATTAAATTATGGAATTGATGGATTAATTCATAGTTCAGATATTTCTTGAAATAATAAAATAAATGAAAATATAAATAATATATATAAAAAAGGTGATATCATAAAAGTTGTAATATTACAAATAGATATCAATAAAGAACGTATTTCATTAGGTATAAAACAACTTACTGAAGATCCAATAATTAAATATAGTAAATTTAAAAAAGATAAAATATTTAAAACTAAAATTATATATATTGAAAAAAAATTAATTAAAGTTTTATTAGATAATAATATTGAAGGATATATAAAAATAAAAAACAAAATAAATAAAAATATAAAAATTAATGATATTATTAAAACAAAAATAATTAATATAGATAAATTAAATAGAATATTAAATTTAAAGATCATTAATAAACCCAAAAAAATAAATAATAAAAACAAAAATATTAACAATAGTAATTGTTTTAACACAATGGTAGAAGCTTTTAAATATGCTAAAAATAAATAATAATTCTAAATAAAACCTTTAAAAACAAAACATAAAAATTCATTATAATTTAAAAAATTATTAAATTTTTTAGAAGATAATATTAATCTATTTCTAAAAAATGAAGCATTTTTAATATTATAAAAAATATGTATTACATGTCTAATAATACATCATGGATTTATATTATATTTTTTATTTTGTTTTAAAATATAAAAATAAAGTTTATAAAAAATCAACAAAACACATTTTGATATATAACCATTTTTGTAAAAAAAATCATTATTTTTAATTAAAAAATTATTTTTATATTTATAAATATTTTTATATAAATATTTTTTAATTCCTATTAATAATAATGGATTAAAATAAATTCCTCTACCTATCATAACTCCATCAACAAATAATAAATGTTTTTTAATATCAAATATATTATTTATATTTCCATTAATAATTATAATTAAATGTGGAAAATCTTTCTTAAGATTGTATACAAATTTATAATTTATAAAAGGTTTTACTAAATTTAATTTAGTAGATATATTATTTTTTAATATTCCTCTGGAATGAATAATAAAATATTTACATGAAGTTAATAAAGAAATTTTACCTATAAAATCTAAAAAATAATTATAATCATAATCATATAAAGCTATACGAGTTTTTAAAGAAATTATTTTATTATCTTCAATAACATCTTCTATAGCTTTAATACAATTTATTACTTTAATAATATTATCCATTAAATAAATACCAAATTTTCCATTTTTTGCATGTATAGAAGGACAACCTATATTAAAATTAATTTCATAAATATTAAAATTTTTAATTAATTTAACAGATTCATATATATCTTTATAATTATTACCTACTAATTGAATAACTATATTATTTTTTAATTTAGAAAATAATAATTTATATTTATAAAAATTTTTTAATAACGAAGACGTATGTATCATACCTATATAAAATTTAAAATTTTTATTTAATAAATTATAAAAATAATAACAATGTATATCTGTATAATTATACATAGGAGCAATTGACAATTCAAATATCATATATATATTATCTAATAATTAATTATAATTAATATATTTAATGTTATTCATATATTTTCTTAATACATTAGGTATTTTCACAATACCTGTTTCAATTTGATTATTTTCAATTATTAAAACTAAAATTCTTCCTACTGCCAATCCAGAACCATTTAAAATATGAACAAACAATTTTTCTTTTTTATTAATATCATAGTAACGAGCATTAATTCTTCTAGATTGAAAATCAGACGTATTAGAACAAGATGATACTTCTAAATAATCATTATCAATATAAGATCAAGCTTCTATATCATAAGTTTTACAAGCACTAAAACCCATACATTTAGAACATAATAATACTTTTCTATATGATAATTTTAATAATTTTAAAATTTTTTCTGCATCATGTGTTAAATCTTTTAATAATTTATTAGACATTATAGGATGAACAATTTGTATTAACTCAATTTTATCAAACTGTTTTAGTCTTATAATACCTCTATTATTTTTTCCATATGAAATAGATTCAGATCTAAAACAAGGAGTATTAGCAACTAATTTAATCGGTAAATCATTTTCATCTAAAATCTTATTTTTAAATAAATTAACTAATGAAACTTCTGATGTAGGTATTAATGCAAATTTATCATTAAAATCACCTTTTTTATAAACATAAAATATATCTTTATCAAATTTAGGTAATTGACCAGTCCCATATAACGATTCACTTTTAACAATATAAGGTACATAAACTTCCTTATAGTTATTATTATATACATGAAAATCAATCATAAATTGAGATATAGCTCTATATAATATAGCAATTTTATTTTTTAATACTACAAAAGATTTACCACTTAATTTTACAGAATCATTAAAATCAATATTACCATTAATTTTACAAAATTTTACATGATCTAAAATTTTAAACTTATACTTATTTTTTTTACCTCAATAATAAACAATTTTATTATCTTTATCACTTTCACCTAATGGTACATCTTTATGAGGTATATTAGGTATATATAATAATTTATTATTTAATTTTAATAATAAATTTTTATATTTATTTTTTTTAAAAATAATATTTTCCTTAATTAATTTAACAAAATATTTTAATAAAACAATATTAATATTTTTTTTTTTATATAAAAATATTTTCTTAGATCAGTTCTTTTTTATATGTTGAAAATATTCAATTTCAAATTTTACTTTTTTATAATCATTATAAATATTTAATAAATATTGAATATCAATATTTGATACACGAAATTTCATTTTCTTTAAAAATAATTTAATATTTTTAAATAAAAATTTAACACTTAACATATTAATTTTAAAAATTCAAATAATTAGTAATTATTTATTAATAATACATGATATTTTATAATATAAAATATTATTATATAAAAATATTTTATGAAAAAAATTAAAAATGTATTAATAATAGGATCAGGTCCCGCAGGATATACAGCAGCTATATATACATCAAGAGCAAATTTAAAACCAATATTAATAACTGGTAAATATGATGGAGGACAATTAATAAAATCAAACCTAATTAATAATTGACCTGGACAATATAAAAATATAAATGGAATAAAATTAATGTTTAATATGAAAAAACAAGCTATTAATTATAATACAAAAATAATAAATGATAATGTTAAAAAAATATATTTAAATAAATATCCATTTAAAATAATATGTAATAGAAAAAAATATTTATCTAAAACAATAATAATAGCTACAGGTTCTAAACCTAGAATGTTAAATTTACCTATAGAAAAAAAATTATATGGAAAAAATATATCAACATGTACTAATTGTGATGGATACTTTTATAAAAATAAAATTGTAGCAATTGTAGGAGGCGGAAATAATGCTATAGAAGAAACATTATATTTATGTAATATAGTTAAACAAATATTTTTAATACATAGAAGAAATAAATTTACTGCTGATAAAATTTTAATTAAAAAAATTAAAAAAAAAATAAAAAACAAAAAAATTATATTTTATAAAAATTATAAAATTATAAATATATATAAAATAAATAATAATTTAATAAACATTAAATTAAAATCAACAATAAAAAAAAATATTATTAAAATAATTAAAACAAATGGTTTATTCTTAGCTATAGGTAATATTCCTAATACAAAAATTTTTAAAAACAATATCAAACTTGATAAAAACAATTATATTATTATAAATAATAATAATAAATATAAATCAATGACAAATATTAATGGTGTTTTTGCTGCTGGCGATGTTACAAATAACATATATAAACAAGCTATTATAGCTTCATCTTCAGGATGTATAGCTGCTATTGATGTACAAAAATATTTAGAAAATATTAAATAATATTTAATCTTTAATTTTAATTTAAAATATCTTAAAATATTATTAATAATTAATAATTTTAATAAAATTCTTATGAATAAAGAAAATAATATAGAAATAAATGGGATAGTTATAGAATCACTTCCAAATACAACATTTAAAGTAAAATTAGAAAATAATAATATTATAATTGCTCATATTTCAGGTAGAATGAGAAAAAATTATATTAGAATATTAACAGGAGATAAAGTAATAGTAGAAATTACTCCATATGATTTAAAAAAAGGAAGAATAATTTTTCGTAAAACAACATAATTATATAAATAATTAAATTAATAAATTGAATTTTTCAAAAAACACTAAAACAAGAGAATTAGCATTACAAATTATTTATTCTTTAATAATTCTTAAAACAAAAAATTGAAAATATAAAATAAAAGAATTTAAATTAATAAATAATAATGTTTTTAAAAAAATTAATATTACATACTTATATAAAATATTATCTGGAGTTTATAAAAATATTAAATACATAAAAAACATTTTAATTAAAAATATTAATAAAAAAACAAAATATATAGGTAAAATAGAAAAAACTATATTATATATAGCCATATATGAAATTAAAAAAAACAAAAAATTATCATATAAAATTATAATTAATGAAAGTATAAAATTATCAAAAAAATTCTGTTCTATAAACAGCTATAAATTTATTAATAGTATATTAGATAAAATATGTTTTAAAAAAAAATAAAAAATTTTATTTACTATATATATTTTTTATTTTAAAATAAATTATTTTAATTTATCTATTAAATATAAATAATTATGTATCAATATCCATTTTTGAATAAAAAAATTACAAATTATACAGAAATAAATAATAATAAAATATTAAATATACATTATGAACTATTAAAAAATAGAATAATATTTTTAACAGGATATATAGAAGATAATTTATCTAACTGAATAATTTCTCAATTACTTTTTTTAGAATCTGAAAATTACAAAAAAGATATATTTTTATATATTAATTCACCTGGAGGAATAATAACTTCAGGAATGTCAATTTATGACACAATGAATTTTATTAAATCTAATGTAAATACAATTTGTATAGGTCAAGCATGCTCTATGGCAGCAATATTACTATCAGCTGGACAAAAAAATAAAAGATTTAGTTTACCTAATTCTAGAATAATGTTACATCAACCATTAGGAGGATTTAAAGGACAAACTACAGATATAGAAATACATACAAAAGAAATAGTAAAAATTAAAAATAAAATAATATATTTAATATCTAAACATACAGGTAATAATATTAATAAAATAAAACAAGATATAGAAAGAGATAAATTTTTCTCTTCAAAAGAAGCACTAAATTATGGAATAATTGATAAAATTATTAAACATAACATATAATTATTTATAATAAAAATGATAAAAAATAATAAAAATAATAATTTAATTTGTAATTTATGTAAAAAAAAATATATTAATGATTCAATAATTAATAATAAAAACCTATGTGATAAATGTATAAATATTTACAATGATAATAAAACAATAAATAATATATTTTTAAACATAAATAAATATACTCCTAAAAGTTTAAAAAAAAAAATTGATAAATATGTTATAGGACAAAATAAAACTAAAAAAATTTTATCTACTAATATATACAATCATTATTGTATAATAAAAAATATTTTATTACATAAAAATAAATTTAATACAAATAAATCAAATATATTATTAATAGGACCTACAGGAACAGGTAAAACACTATTAGCTAAAACAATTTCTAATATATTAAATATTCCTATAGTAATAACTGATGCTACTACATTAACACAAGCTGGATATGTAGGAGATGATGTAGAAAATATTTTATTAAGATTATTACAAAAATGTAATTTTGATGTTAAAAAAGCTGAATATGGAATAATTTATATTGATGAAATAGACAAAATATCTAAAAAAACAAATAACTTATCAATTACTAGAGATGTATCAGGAGAAGGTGTACAACAATCATTATTAAAAATAATAGAAGGAACCATATCATCTGTTCCATTACAAGGAAACAGAAAACATCCACAACTACCATGCATACAAATTAACACAGAACATATATTATTTATATGTGGAGGTACATTCAATGGTATTAAAAAAATTATTAATTCAAGATTAAATAAAAATAAAATTGGATTTATTAAAAATATAAACAATAAATATATATATAAAAATATTATATCAGAAGATTTAATTAAATTTGGATTAATACCAGAATTTATATCAAGATTTCCAATAATTACAAATCTTAAAAAATTAAATAAAAATGATCTTAAAAAAATATTAATTAAACCTAAAAATTCAATAATAAAACATTATAAATTATTGTTTAAAATACATAATTTAAAATTAATTTTTAAAAAAGAATCTTTAAATGAAATAGTTAAACATTCCATAAATAGAAAAATAGGTGCAAGAGGATTAAAATATACAATAGAATATATATTATCTAATTTAATGTATAAAATGTTTTCTATTAAACATTTAAAAAAACAAAAAATTATAATTGATAAAAAATTTATTAAAAAAATAATATAATTATTTATTATTAATTTTAAAATATATAAATTTATATTTTATTAATTTAATAAAAATTTTTAAATTAATATTTAAAAATGACAGAAAAAAAAAAATCTAAATTAAATCTAAAAATAATTGATAGTCAAAAAATAGATATACCTGTATTACCTTTAAAAAATATAATTATATATCCTAATATAATTATACCTTTATTTATAGGTAAAAAAAAATCTATTTTATGTATTGAATTTGCACTTAAAAAACATAAAAAAATAATTTTATTAGCTCAAAAAAATACAAAAACAGAAAAACCAAATATAAATGATCTTTTTAAAATAGGTACTTTATGCTCTATATTACAAATACTTAAATTACCAGATGGTACTATTAAAGTATTATTAAAAGGATTAAATAGAGCTAAAATATTAAAAATTAAAAAAAAAAATAAATATTTTATAGCTAATATTAAAAAAATTAAAGATTTAAAACCAAAAAACAAAAAATATAAAATTTTAATAAAAACTGTTTTACATACATTTGAAAATTATATAAACTTATCTAAAAAAATACCTTATGAAATATTAAATTCTATTAAAAATATCAATAATTCAATAAAACTAGCAGACACAATAGCATATAATATGCCATTTAAATTCATATATAAACAAAAAATTTTAGAATTATCAGATATAAATAAAAGATTAGAATATTTAATGATAAAAATAGAAACAGAAATTAATATTCTTAAAATAGAAAAAAAAATTAGAAATAGAGTTCAAAAACAAATGGAAAAAGGACAAAGAGAATACTATTTGAATGAACAAATTAAAGCTATACAAAAAGAATTAAATTCTAAAAATAATATTTATAATGAATATGAAATAATACAAAAAAAACTTTTATCCATTAAAATGAAAAAAGATATTAGAGACAAAGTTCAATCAGAATTAAACAAATTAAAAATGATGCCTCCAATGTCTGCAGAAGCTACAGTTACCAGAACATATATTGATTGAGTATTACAAATTCCATGATATAAAAAAACTAAAATTAAAAAAGATTTAAAACAAGCAAAAAAAATATTAGATATAGATCACTATGGTTTAGATCACGTTAAAGAAAGAATATTAGAATATTTAGCTGTACAAAATAGATCAAATAAAATTAAAGGTCCAATTTTATGTTTTATTGGATCACCAGGTGTAGGTAAAACTTCATTAGGTAAATCAATATCAAAAGCAACTGGACGTAAATATACTAGAATATCATTAGGAGGAATAAAAGATGAAGCAGAAATAAGAGGACATAGAAAAACATATATAGGATCTATGCCTGGAAAAATTATACAAAAAATAATAAAAACTAAAGTTAAAAATCCATTATTTTTATTAGATGAAATAGATAAAATTTCAACAGATTGAAGAGGAGATCCATATTCAGCTTTATTAGAAGTATTAGATCCTGAACAAAATAATTGTTTTAATGATCACTATATAGAATTAGATTACGATTTATCTAATGTTATGTTTATAGCTACCGCTAACTCAACAAAACAAATACCATTTCCTTTATTAGATAGAATGGAAATAATCAAAATATTAGGTTATACAGAACAAGAAAAAATAAATATAGCAAAAAAATATCTTATACCCAAACAAATTAAAAATAATGCATTGAAAAAAAATGAATTAATAATAGATAATGAATCAATATTAGAAATTATAAGATATTATACAAGAGAAGCTGGTGTAAGAAATTTAGAAAGAGAAATTGCTAAAATTTGTCGTAAATCTGTTAAAAATATTTTATTAAAAAAAAAAACAAAAATTATATATATAAATATAAAAAATATCGAAAAATATTTAGGAATTAAAAAATTTGATTTTGGTAAAGCAATTAAAAAAAATAATATTGGACAAGTAAATGGATTAGCATGAACAGAAACTGGAGGAGATTTATTAATTATAGAATCTATAGCAGTAGAAGGAAAAGGTAAATTAATATATACAGGATCATTAGGAAAAGTTATGAAAGAATCTATTAAAGCATCTTTAACTGTAGTGAGATATTTATATAAAATATTAAATATAAATAAAAACTTTTATTTTAAAAAAGATATACACGTACACATTCCAGAAGGAGCTACTCCTAAAGATGGACCAAGTGCAGGTATAGCTATATGCACATCATTAATTTCTACATTAACTAATAATCCAGTAAAATCATATATTGCAATGACAGGTGAAATAACTTTAAACGGAAATATTTTACCTATAGGAGGATTAAAAGAAAAATTACTAGCAGCATTAAGAGGAGGTATTAAAGAAGTAATCATTCCATATAGTAATAAAAAAGATTTAGAAGAAATTCCTAAAAATATTATTAATAATTTACATATTAATACTATTAAAACAATTAAAAATGTAATTAAATTATCTTTAATTAATAACCCATTTAATTCTTAATTTCGTAAACACGCTCTACAGGATTTGAACCTGTGACCTACAGCTTAGAAGGCTGTTGCTCTATCCAACTGAGCTAAGAGCGTATAATATAATTTTATGTTAAATTAATAATATTAAAATGTCAACATACAATAAAATCCTTTCAGGATTAAATTATTTAAAAAAAACTAAAAATAATATTAAAAAAAAAATATTTAAATTTAAAAATAATTTTAATAAAAAACCTTATATAAATATATTACAAATTGGTAATAATAAATCTTCTAAATTATTTATTGAAAAAAAATGTAAAATATTTAAACATGTAGGTATTAAATATAAAATTTATAATTTAAATAAAAATATTAAAGAAATAAAAATAATTAAATTAATTAAAAAAATAAATATAAATAAAAAAATACATTGTTTATTAATTCAATTACCATTACCTAAAAATATAAATTATTATAAAATTATAAATTCTATAAATCCTAAAAAAGATGTTGATGGATTACATTTTAATAATATAGGTAAATTAATACAAGGATATCCATACATTAGATCTTGTGTATCATATGGAGTAATAAAATTATTTAAAATTTATAAAATTAATATATTTAATTTAAATACTGTAATAATCAATTCTTCCAACTTAATTGGAAAACCTTTAAGTTTAGAACTTTTAAATAAAGGATGTACTGTAACTTTAATTAATAAAAAAACACAAAACATGGAAAAATATATTAAAAATGCTGATTTATTAATAACAGCTATAGGTAAATATAATATTTTTCCAATTAAATGAATTAAAAAAAATTCTATTGTTATAGATATAGGAATTACATTAAATAAAAAAAATAAAATTATAGGAGATATAAATTATAAATTAGCTATTAAAAGAGTAAAATATATAACTCCTGTCCCAGGAGGAATAGGACCAATGACAATTTCTATTCTATTAAAAAATATTATTAAAATATTTAAAATATATATATCTAATATTTAATTAAAATATCATTTAGTAATAAAATTTTTTTTATCATGTAAAATAACATTTAATTTATATAATTTATTTCTTATATAATCTGCTTTTTTTCAATTTTCATCTTTACGTGCTAAATTTCTTAATTTAATTAAATTTTTTATTTTTTTAATTAAATTAAAATTTAAATTAACTTTCTTAGTATTATTTAATAATCCTAAAAATTTAGTAAAAAATTTCATTTTTATACCTAATTTATTAGCTAATAAAAAATTTTTATTTTTAAATTTAAAAATTTCTTTTGATATCAAAAATAATAATTGTTGTATCTTAGGTAAATTAAAATCATTATTCATATTTTTAAAAAAATAATCATCAAATTCTTTAAAAGAACTTAAATCATTTTTAGATAATTTTAATTCTAAATTAAAATTATCTAAACATAAATTAAATCTATTAATTGCTAATTTAGATAAATTTAATAATTTATAATCAAAATATAATTTTTTTCTATAATGATTCATTATTAAATAATATTTAATAACATCTGAATCATAAAGTTTTATTAAATCTTTTATCAAAAAAAAATTATTTTTAGATTTAGATAACTTAGTTTTATTATTAATAATTAAACCTGTATGCATCCAATATTTAACATTATAACTATTACCTAATAAACATTTAGATAAAATTAATTCATTTTCATGATGAGGAATAATTAAATCTGATCCACCTCCATGTATATCAATAACATTATTTAAATACTTATTACTAATTGAAGAACATTGTATATGTCAACCAGGTCTTCCAAAACCTCAAGGAGAATTTCATCCTATATTATCAAATAATTTATTTTTTTTTCATAAAACAAAATCATCAGAATAAAAAAATTTTTTTCTAGATTTAAAAATAAAATTTTTATTTTTCTTATAAAAATTTTTATAAGAAAATAAAATATCACCATTTAATGAAATATAAGCAAATTTATATTTTAATAAAATAAAAATAGATTCAATAATTAAATTTATATTATCAGATATTTTAGGTTCTAAACAAGGACTACAAAATCCTAAATTTTTAAAATCTTTATACATATTATTTATCATTTTAAATGATAATTTCTCTAAAATTAAATTATTATTTATTGAATTACTAATTATTTTTTCGTTAACATCTGTAATATTCCTTATATAATTACATTTATAACCTAAATAAATTAAATATTTAACTAAAATATCAAAAAAATAAAATGTTCTTCCATGTCCAATATGACAATAATCAGAAATACTAACTCCACAAATATAAATATTAACTTGTTTATTTATAAAAGTTGTAAATACTTCCTTTTTTTTAGTTAAAGTGTTAAAAATTTTTAACATGATATATCTTATTATTAAAATATAAATTTAATACTAAATTGTCAATATATAAAATTAATGTTATTATTAAAAAATTAATAAATAAATATACATTACTTATATGTTGTTTAAAAAATTAATTTTTAATATCAATAAATATATTATTTTAAATTTTATCAAAAAAAAACTTAAATTAATTAAAATAAATATAAAAATATTTAAAAATAATATATTATCAATTATAATTTTATCACAAATAATAATATTATTATTTATATTATTCATTAATAATTTATATTTTTTACTATTAATAAAAATTAAATATACTAATATAATTGTACTAATATATACAATGTTATTATTTATAATAATATCTATTATTTATATAATAATATTAATATATTTAAAAATAAATAAAATAAATAAACTAAAAAACAAAATTTTAAAATACATTAAAAAAAATAAAATATATAAAATTAAAAAAATACTATTTACAAAAAAAAAATATAAACATATATTTAAATATATAAATAAAATCAATAAAAATAAAATATTAATATATATAATAATATTATATATTTTACTTAAATTACATAAAAATAAAAAAAAAAAAAAAAAATTATAAGCCGGATTCTGTTTATTTAATTAAAAATTTAATTAAATAAGACAATCATTAATCTAGACTAATAATCACTTATTAGCTCAAGCAGTTTACCAAGATATTAATAATATATGTTTAGACAAAACATGGTTTTATTTTTTATTTTAAATTAATAAATAAATATTTTAATATCTAATTTAACTTTGCTCCTAATGGAGTTTACACATACATAATATTACTATTATATATAGTATGCTCTTACCATACTTTTTCACCCTTACCTTATTTATGGCGGTTTTTTTCTGTTGCACTTTCATAAAATATATATATTATATATATTTTTCCAGTTATTATCTGGCATTATGTCTTATGGAGTCCGGACTTTCCTCTAAATAAAATTAATTAAATAGCGATTGTCAAATTTTTTTTTCAAAAAAAATTATTTTTTAAATTTTTTTATATATGGATTATAACATTCTTTAAATTTAATATTTATATTATAACCAATAAAATTTAATTTTTTAATATAAAAATTAATTAAATATTTTTTATAAGAATTATTAATTAAATTAATTTTATTACCATGAATAACTATTATTAATGGATACAAATTACCTATATGTGCATATTTTAATTTAAATGATTTTTTAAAATTATTATTTTCACTTAAATCATTTATAGCATCCTTTAAAATTCTATTTAACAAAGAGGTACTAATATTTAGATTAATAATATTTTTATAAACTAAACAAATTTTTGTAAATAATTCATTAACAATATTAATATTTAAATTAATAGCACTTAAAAAAAACAAATTAATATTTTTTAAAAAACCATATTTATTTAAAATATACCTTTTAAATTTATTTTTAATATTTAATGTTAAATTTTCACATTTATTAAATATAATAAAAACTATTTTTCCTCTAACTAAAAATAATTTTAATAAAAATAAATCATATTTTGATAAACCATTATTTATATCTACTAAAAATAATATAACTTTAAAAATTAAAATTTTTTTTAAAAAAAAATTAATATTTATTTTATTTCTAAAAATTTTTTTATTTATTCCAGGAGAATCAGAAATTAAAAAATTTGTGTTATAAATAATAAAATTATAAAAAATAAAATCTTTAGTAGTATTTTCTTTTTCACTTACTACAGATCTATAATCTTGACATAAATAATTTAATAAAGTAGATTTACCTACATTAGGTTTACCAATTATAATAATTTTAATATTATTAATATTTTTTAATATAAAATTTTTTATAATAATATTATTATTTAATTTACTTAAAAATTTATTTTGTAATAATGGATAATAATTTAAATTATTACAATACTTTAATAAACTATTAAAATGAATATTATTATTTATATATAAAATTATTTTTTTTAAAATTTTTAAAAACTTTAATATACTTTTATTTTTATAAATAGATATTTTTACAATATATTTAATACCTAAAGAATAAAAATCATATATAATTTTTTCATTAAATGAAAATAAATCTATTTTATTAATAATCAAAATTAAATATTTATTTTTTAATTTTAAAATAGTCTTATATAATAAAATATCTTCATATAATAAACCAACTGAACCATCTACTACTAAACATATTATATCAGAATTTTTAATATTAAATAAAAATTGTTTATATAATTTTATATATAAATTATTATTATTTATAATTTTCTTTTTATCTAATATATTAATATTATCTATACAAATTAAAAACTTATTTTTTAATTTTAAAATACCATAATTTATATCATAATTATTATTAAATTTATTTTTTAATAAATGATTATATTGAATTATTTTATTAAATAAACTAGTTTTTCCAACATTATATCTACCTACTAATGACATTATATACATAATATATAAATAACAAAATAAAAATATTAATATTTAATATCTAAAATATTACTAATAGCTTTTACAATACTATTTCTTTTTGAAATAGTAATTTGATTATTTAAATATAAATCTTTAATAGTAATAATATTATTTTCAATTTCTTTTTTATCAATTATTATTAAAATTCTTACATTTAATTTTATAACTTTAATAATTAAATCACCTAATTTTTTACATTTTACATAATTATTATAAATTTTTAAAAAATATAAATCAGAATTTAAAATTTTATCAATAATTGAAATACCTAATATTTTAGTTTCCTTATTAAAAGAAGATATAATATATATATCTATTTTATTTTTAGATGTTAATAATAAATTATTATTTTCTTTGAAAATTAAAAATAATCTATCTAATCCTACCCCTAAACCAACAGCTGGTATTACCATATTAGATATATTTTGAATTAAATAATCATACCTTCCACCAGCACAAATAGTATTTCTAGTTTTTCATAATTTATATTTTCATTCAAAAACAAAATCATTATAATAATCTAATCCTCTTACTAAATTTTTATTTATTTTAAAACTAATATTTAATTTATTTAATTCATTACATAATAAATTAAAATTTAATAAAGATTTTGCATTCAAATAATCTGTAATTTTAGGAATACTATTTAAAAAACTAGAATAATTAATATTATTACTATCAAACATTCTAAATATATTAAAATCAACTTTATTAAATTTTTTATCATTTACTATATAATTATTATATTTCAATATACTATTTATATGTTTTAAATATTTAATTCTATCTTTAATATTACCAATACAATTAATTTCTAATACCAATAAATCATTAATACCTAATAATTTAAAAAATCTATTAATTATTAATATTAATTCTAAATTTGAACATATATCTTTACATCCAAAAATTTCCAAACCTATTTGATAAAATTGTCTATATCTAGCTTTTTGAGTATTTTCATATCTAAACATAGGACCTAAATATCAAAATTTTTGTAAAATACTTTCAATAAATAACTTTTGTTCTATGTACATACGAGCACAACCTATAGTACCCTCGGGTCTTAAACTTAATTGATTATTATTTTTATCATAAAAAGAATACATATTTTTTAAAAAAATATTATTTTTATAATAAAAATTTTTTTCAAATAAAGAACTATATTCTAAAATTGGAAATCTAACTTCATTAAAACAATAATTATTTATTATTTTTTTAAAAGATTTTTCTAAATATTGATAAATTAATAAATCTTTTGGAGTATAATCCTTCATACCTTTTACAGATTTAATTTTCAAATTATACATTATTAATACTATACAATTATTATAATTAATTTATAAACTTTAATATATTTTTAATAAATATATAATATTTACATTTAAATATATTTAAATATCAAAATAATTATTTATTTATATTTAATAATTAAAAATATTTAATATAATAATAAAAATTTAATTATTAAAATAATATATTAAAAAAACATATAAATATTATATAATATTTATTAAATAATAATAATATATTTACATTAAAATTTTAAATTAATTAAAAATAAATATGAAATTAAAAAACTTAATATCAATTGATACATCTACTGAATTATGTTCAGTATCAATACAATATAAAAATAAAATACATTCTATATACAAATATAGTAAAAAAGAAAATAGTAAATATTTAATTTTATTAATTTATAAAACTATAAATAAATATAATATTAATATAAAAAAAATAAATTTTATAATTTTAAATAAAGGTCCAGGTAGTATTATAGGTACAAGAATTTCTTATTTAATTGCTAAAACTATTAATTTATTTTTTAAAAAAATAAGATTATGAACAACTAATACACAATCCATTATATCAGAAAATTATTTTAATATAAAAAAAAAAGATATTATTAATATTATTATTTATAATGATATTAATAACATATATAATTTTATATATAAAAATAATATAAAAATTAATACTCAAATAATAATTTATAAAAAAATAAATTTATATTTAACAAAATTAAATAAAAATATTAAAATTATTGTAAATAATTTTCAATTAAAAAATAAAATTTTATTTATTATTAAAAAATATAATATTAATTTAAATAGAAAAATTAAAATAATATATCCAAAATCAAAATATATTATATCAATTTTCAATAAAATTAATAATAAACATAAATAAATTAATTATTAACAAAATTTAATAATTTATTTTTTAAATTCAATTTTTCTCATGTAAATTCATTTCTTCCAAAATGACCATATACTGATGTATTTAAATATATAATATTAAGTAAATCTAAAGTTTTTATAATTGATAATAAAGAAAAATCAAATAATTTATTTATTAATTTATATAAATTTAATAAAGGTATTTTTTCTGTTCTAAAAGTTTCTATCATTAAATAAATTGGTTTAACACATCCAAAAACATAAGAAATTTGTATTTCACATTTATCTGCTAATCCCGCATATACTATATTTTTAGCAATATATCTAGCCATATACGAAGCTGATCTATCTATTTTATAAGGATCCTTACCTGAAAAAGAACTACCTCCATTTCTACATATTCCTCCATATGTATCTACAATAATTTTTCTACCTGTTATTCCAATTAAATTATATAATAAAGTTCTTTTTTTTACAAAATTATCTATTGAATTTATATAATATTTAGTTTTTTTATTTAATAAATTTTTAGGAAAAACAAAAAAAATTATTTCTTCCATTATATATTCTCTTAATTCTTTATAAGAAATATCTAAAGAATTCTGTACACTAATTGATATTGTATCTACACTAAATAATTTATCATTTTTATAAATTAATGTTACCTGACATTTAGCATAAGGATATAATCAATGTAAAATACCATTTTTTCTTAAATAAGATTGCCTTAACATTAAATTATTTGCATACATAATAGAAGAAGGCATTAATATATCAGTTTCATTAGTTGCATATCCAAAAATTAAACCTTGATTACTTAATATTTTATTAATTAAATTTTTTTTTTTAACATTTGTATCTATATAATTTAATTTAATAAAATTAAAAATTTTACATGATATAAAATTCAATCCCATACTATCATCGATATAACCTATATTTTTAATAATATTTCTTACTATATATTCTATATCTATTAATATATTAAAATTAATATTAATTTCTCCTCCTACTATTATTATATTAGATTTAATATAAGTTTCACAAAATACACTAGCATTTTTATCTATTTTAATTACATAATCTAATATGCCATCTGAAATTTGATCAGCAATTTTATCAGGATGACCTTCAGAAACAGACTCTGATGTACAAATATAAAAATTCATAATTTTATTATTCTAAAAATTATTTTTTAAAAATTTAAATATTATATTCAATATTAATTTATTAAATAAAATTTAAAATACCAAATTTATTTATAAAATTAAATTTAAATAATAACTTAAATTAATATTATAATATATAATTTAATATTTTAGAATAATATTTAAATATTAAATTTTAATTTAAATATTAAAAATAAATAATTTTTATTATTATATTAATAATAAAATTAAAAAAAAAAAATTATAAATACATAAATTTTAAAATCATGAAATTAGATAAAAAAATATTTAATTTAATTAATAAAGAAAAAAAAAGACAAGAAAACAGTATTAATTTAATAGCTTCAGAAAATTATGTTAGTAAAAATGTTTTATTAGCACAAGGATCTATATTAACTAATAAATATGCAGAAGGTTATTATAAAAAAAGATATTATGAAGGATGTAAATATATAGATGAAATTGAAAAAATAGCTATTAAAAGAGCTAAAAAATTATTTAACGCTAATTATGTAAACGTACAACCACATTCAGGATCTCAAGCAAATTTTGCTGTTTATAACGCTATATTAAAAC
Source organism: Candidatus Stammera capleta (assembly GCA_036689515.1). Lineage (GTDB taxonomy): Bacteria > Pseudomonadota > Gammaproteobacteria > Enterobacterales > Enterobacteriaceae > Stammera > Stammera capleta_O. The sequence goes on along the minus strand of CP144846.1, from coordinate 73,094 downwards.
CAGGTGATACAATTTTAGGAATGAAATTAAATCATGGTGGACACTTAACTCATGGATCAAAAATAAATATTTCAGGAAAAATATACAATTCTAAATTTTATGGATTAAATTCCAAAGAAAACATTGATTACAAACAAATAAAATTATTAGCAAATAAATATAAACCTAAAATAATTATAGCAGGATTTTCATCATTTTCAAAAATATGTAATTGAAAAAAAATAAGAAAAATAGCAAATTTAAATAATAGTTATTTAATAATAGATATGTCTCATATAGCTGGATTAGTAGCAGCTAAAATTTATCCAGATCCTTTAAAATATGCACATATAGTAACATCTACAACACATAAAACACTAGCAGGTCCAAGAGGAGGTCTAATATTAGCTAGAGGTAATAATAATATTTTATATAACAAAATTGATAAATCTATATTTCCTCAAACACAAGGAGGTCCTTTAATGCATGTTATTGCTGCTAAAGCAATATCTTTTAAAGAAGCATTAAAAAAAAAATTTAAAAAATATCAATTTCAAACTATTAAAAATTCTAAATATATGGTTAAAATGTTTATAAATAGAAATTTCAAAATTATATCAAATGGAACTGAAACTCATCTTTTCACAATTAATTTAAAAAATAAAAATATTACAGGTTATCAAGCTTCAAAAATTTTAAATTCATCTAATATTACAGTAAACAAAAATAATATTCCAGATGATAATAAAAATTCATTTATTACATCCGGAATACGTATAGGTACAGCAGCTATTACACGTAGAGGAATTAAAGAAAATACAGCATCTTATATTTCTAAACTAATATGTGATATTTTAGACAATATTAATTGTAAAAATATTATAAAATTAACTAAAAAAAAAATTAAAAAAATATGCAAAAAATACCCTATATATAAAAATAAATTATTTAGTTAAATTACTAAAAAATTTTTTAACTTTATTAATAAAATTAGTAGATTTTGGATTATTAATTTCTTTATTATTACCTGTTAAACTAAATCCAAGATTATATAATAATTTCTTTTGATATTTATTCAAATTAACAGGAGTTTCAATATATACTCTACAAAATAAATCTCCTCAAATATTTTTTTTTAAAAATTTTATTCCTCTATTCCTTATTCTAAATAATTTACCTGTTTGTGTTTCTGGAGGAATTTTTAATTTAATATTACCTAACAAAGTAGGTACTTCTATTACACCACCTAAAGCAGCTAAAGAAAAATTTATAGGAACATTACAATATAAATTATTACCTTCTCTATTAAAAATATTATGTTTTTTAACTTTAACACATATATATAAATCCCCAGGATTAACACCAAAACTACCACAATTACCTTTTCCTACTAACTTAATTCTATCATTATTATCTACTCCTGCAGGTATCTTAACTATAATAGTTTTTAAAGTTTTTTCTATACCTTCACCTTTACATATATAACAAGGATTATTAATTATATAACATTCTCCATTACAATTATGACAAGTTTGTTGTAAAGTAAAAAATCCTTGTCTTATTTGTAAACGTCCTGTTCCTTTACAAATATTACATATTTTTTTTTCATATCCTGATCTACATCCTGACCCATGACATAAACTACATTTTTGCATTATATAAATTTGAATTTGTTTATTAACACCATTTAATACATCTTCTAATGTCAAATCAATATCATATTGTATATCTGTACCTTTTTTATAAGATTTACTTTTTTTGGTTCCAAAAAAATCTCCAAAAACATCTCCAAAAATATCTCCTAAATCACTTGTAGTACTAAAATCAGCTGTAAAATCATTTTCATCTGTATTATAATCTACATGACCATATTGGTCATACATAGATCTTTTTTTATCATCACTTAATACTTCATAAGCTTCTTTAATTTCTTTAAATTTTTCTTCATATAATTTATCACCTTTATTTCTATCAGGATGATATTTTATAGCTAATCTTTTATATGCTTTTTTAATCTCAAATGTTGTAGATTTATTATTAACACCTAAAATTTTATAATAATCTTTTTTTTCCATACACACTTTTCCTGTCTATAAATAATATTATAAAATTATTTATTATTCTTCTTTACATCTTCATACTCAGCATTAACTACATTATCTTTATCATTATTTTCAGAATTATTATTATCATTATTTTTTGTATTATTAAAATCAGAATTACTTGTATTATTATATTGATAAAATTTACTAGATAATTGTATTATTTCTTGCATATAATTATCTATTTCATTTTTATTATCATTTTTACAAGAATTTTCTAATTTAATTAATAAATTTTCTACTTTAATTTTATCATCATTACTTATTTTATCACCTAAATTATTAATTTGTTTTCTTGTAGTATGAATAAGATGATCAGCTTGATTTTTAGTTTGAATTAATTCTTCAAATTTACGATCTAACTCAGCATTAATATTAGCATCTTCAATCATTTTTTTAATCTCAGATTCATTTAAACCAGAAGAAGTTCTAATTGTAATTTTTTGTTCCTTACCAGTATTTTTATCTTTAGCAGAAACATGTAAAATACCATCAGAATCTATATCAAAAGTTACTTCTATTTGAGGTACACCTCTAGCAGCTGGTTGAATACCATCTAAATTAAATTGTCCTAAAGACTTATTATCTTTAGCTTGTTTACGTTCACCTTGTAATACATGTACAGTTACAGCTGATTGATTATCTTCAGCAGTAGAAAAAACTTGACTATGTTTAGTAGGTATAGTTGTATTTTTATTAATTAAAGTAGTCATTATACCACCCATAGTTTCTATACCTAAAGATAAAGGTGTAACATCTAATAATAATACATCTTTTACTTCTCCAGATAAAACTCCACCTTGTACAGCTGCTCCTATAGCTACTGCTTCATCAGGATTAACATCTTTTCTAGGATTTTTATTAAAAAATTCAGCTACTTTAGATTGTACTAATGGCATTCTAGTTTGCCCACCTACTAAAATAACTTCATTTATTTTATTAATATCTAATTTAGCATCTTTTAATGCTAATTTAACTGGTTCTATAGATTTTAAAACCAAATCTTCTATTAAAGACTCTAATTTTGCTCTAGTTAACTTAATATTTAAATGTTTAGGACCATTTTTATCAGCTGTTATATAAGGTAAATTAATTTCTGTATGTTTAGATGATGATAATTCTATTTTAGCTTTTTCTGCAGAATCTTTTAATCTTTGCATAGCTAAAGAATCATTAAATAAATTTATATTATATTCTTTATTAAATTCATCAACCAAATAATTAATTATTTTATTATCAAAATCTTCACCACCTAAATGTGTATCTCCATTTGTAGCTAAAACTTCAAAAGTTTTTTCTCCATCAACATTATCAACTTCAATAATAGAAATATCAAAAGTACCTCCACCTAAATCATATACAGCTATAATATTATTAGATTTAGATTGATCCAAACCATAAGCTAATGCTGCTGCAGTTGGTTCATTAATAATTCTTTTAACATTTAATCCAGCTATTTTACCTGCATCTTTAGTAGCCTGACGTTGTACATCATTAAAATAAGCTGGTACTGTAATAACTGCTTCAGTAACTTTAGTACCTAAATAATCTTCAGCTGTTTTTTTCATTTTTTTTAAAATTTCAGCTGAAATTTGTGGAGGAGCTATCTTTTTATTTTTAACTTGTATTCAAGCATCACCATTATTTGAAGAAATAATTTTATAAGGCATTAATTTTACATCTTTTTGTACTTCTTGATCTATAAACTTACGACCTATTAATCTTTTAATAGCAAAAAATGTATTTTTAGGATTAGTAATTGCTTGCCTTTTAGCTGTTTTACCAACTAAAATTTCATCACTTTGAGTATAAGCAACTATAGAAGGTGTAGTACGATCTCCTTCAGAATTTTCAATAACTTTTGCTTTATTACCTTCCATAATTGCTACACATGAATTTGTTGTTCCTAAATCAATACCAATAATTTTACTCATTTTAATCACTCCTAATAAAATATATATATACATATAATATATGTGTACATATTAAACAATATCAACCTAATCATATAAAATAATTTTGTAAAATATTTAAATAATATATAATTTATATATTATATAAAATATTTTAATATAAAATTAATTAACAATATAAATTATTAAATTTAAAATGAAAAAAATAATAATAAATTATAAACAAACAATAAATTTACCTAATAAAAATTATCCAATGAAAGCCAACTTAGTTATAAATGAACCTAAAATTTTAAATAATTTAATTAAAAAAAATATATATACATATTTATATAAAAATAAAAAAAAATTTAAAAAATTTATTATACATGATGGTCCACCTTATGCAAATGGAAATATACATTTAGGACACGCTTTTAATAAAATTTTTAAAGATATAATTTTAAAATATAAATATTTTATGTTATTTAATATAAATTATATTCCAGGATGAGATTGTCATGGATTACCAATAGAATTAGAAATACAAAAAAAAAATTCATTAAACTTAAAATATAAAAATAACATAAATATTTTTAAAAAAAAATGTTTTACATATGCTAAAACACAAATTGATATACAAAAACAAGAATTTATTAGATTAGGAATAATAGCAGATTGAAATAACTATTATACTACTATGAATTTTAATACTATTTCAAAAACAATACTAATATTACGTAAAATAATAAAATTAAAATTACTAAAATTATTTAGTAAACCAACAAATTGATGTATAAATTGTCAATCATCTATATCTGATTCAGAAATAGAATATAAAAATAAAATAAGTAAAACTATTTATGTAACTTTTAAAATAATTAATAAAAAATTATTTTTAAATGATTTAAATATTTTTAATAAATATAAAAATATTAAATTAATAATATGAACTACTACTATATGAAGTTTACCCGCAAATTGTGCTTTATCAATTAATCCGAAATTAATTTACATTTTAGTAGAATACCAAAATAATATATTTATATTATTAAATAATAAATTAAAAATATTTACTAAATATTTAAAAATAAAACCTATAATAATAAAATACATTAAAGGAAAAATATTATTAAAATATACAACATATCATCCTATTTCAAAAAAAATAATACCTATATTATATAATAAAAATATAGATCCAAATACTGGAACAGGAATTGTACATTTAGCTTCAAAACACGGTGAAGAAGATTATTATATATGCAAAAAATATAATATTAAAGGAATAAATATAATAAATAAAAAAGGAAATTTTAATACATATAAATATATTAAAAATATAAAAAATTGTTCCATTAATAAAGCAGAAAAATTAATAATTAATTTTTTAAAAAAAAAATCAAAAATTATTTTTATTAAAAAAATAAAACATAGTTACCCATTTTGTTGAAGACATAAAATACCAATTATTATTAGATCTACTTCTCAATGATTCATAACTGTAAATAAAAAAAAAATAAAAAACAAATTATTAAAATACATTAAAAAAGTTAAATGAATTCCTTCATGAGGTTATAATAAAATGAAAAAAATGATAATTAACAGACCTGATTGATGTATTTCTAGACAACGTTATTGAGGAGTACCAATAACTATTTTAATACATAAAAAAACAAAAAAAATACACCCTAATATGTTAAATATAATTAAAAAAATATCTATTAAAATAAAACAAAATGGACCAAATTATTGAACAAATGTAAAAATTAAAAATTTAATAGGTAAAGAATCAAAATCATATAAAAAAGTTACAGACGTTTTAGACGTATGATTTGATTCAGGATCAACATGTTTTACAATATTAAATTCTAAATTTAATAAAAAAAATAATATTGATTTATATGTAGAAGGACAAGATCAATATAGAGGTTGATTTATGTCTTCTTTAATAATTAATGCAATTATAAATAATAAATCACCATATAAAAATATAATAAGTCATGGATTTATATTAGATGAAAAAGGAAAAAAAATGTCAAAATCATCTAATAATTATATTCATCCAAATCATATAATAAAAAAATATGGAGCAGATATTCTAAGATTATGAGTAGCCTCTACAAAATTTTCAAAAGATATTAATATATCTAATAAAATTATATTAAGAATAATAGAATCATATAGAAAAATAAGAAATACACTTAAATTCTTAATTAATAATTTAAATAATTTTAATTACAAAAAACATATTATTAAAAAAAAACAAATAATATTAATTGATCAATGAATAATTCATCAAGCTAAAAAAACACAACAAAAAATTATTTATTTATATAATAAATTCAAATTTTATAAAGTAATAAAAAAAATAATAAATTTCTGTACTATAGAATTAAGTTCTAAATATTTTTCTATCATTAAAGACAGAAAATATACTATTAAAAAAAATACTATTCCAGTATATAGTGTTCAACAAACATTATGATATTTACTAGAAACTATTTTAAAATGAATAGCACCTATATTATCATTTACTGCAGAAGAAACATTAAATTATATACCTAGAAAAAAACCTTATTCAATTTATATGGAAACATGATTTGATAAACTTTTTTTAATTAAAAAAAATAATTTAATAAATACAAAAACATGAAAAAAATTATTTATAATTAAAAATCAATTTAATAAAATAACAGAAAAATTAAAATATAAAAAAATAATTAATTCATCATTAGAAACATATATAAAATTATACGTAAATATAAATTTTTACAATAAAATATACATAATAAGAAAAGAATTAAAATTTTTTTTTATGACATCTAATTTAAAATTAAAAATATATAAAAATAAATATAATTTCAATTATAAAATAAAATGCAAAAAATTTATAGGGAAAAAATGTAAAAGATGCTGACATTATGTAAAAAAATTAAATAATAATATATGTAAAAGATGCATAATAAATATAACAGGTAATGGAGAAATAAGAAAATTTATTTAATAAATAAATTATATGAAATATATTAATAAAACATTAGGACAAATATTTTTAAATAACAAAATAATTTTAAAAAAAATTATTAATAAAATTAATCCTAATAAAAAACAAATTTTTATTGAAATAGGATGCGGAAAAGGACAATTAACACAACAAATAATTAAATATACAAAAAATATTATTGCTACTGAAATAGATATTAATTTAATAAAAAAAATAAATTATAAAATTAAAAAAAAAATAAAAATATTAAATATAGATATCTTAAAATTTAATTATTATAAAATATTTATTAAATATAAACAAAAAATAAGAATATTTGGTAATATTCCATATTATATTTCTAGCAAATTAATATATAATTTTATATTTAATTATAAATATATAAAAGATATACATATATTAGTTCAAAAAGAATTTTACGAATGTTTAATTGCTAAATCTAACAATAAAAAATATTGTAAATTAAGTATTTTAACTAATTTATATTTTAAAATTACAAAATTAATAAATATTAAAAAAAAATATTTTTCTCCTAAACCTAAAATTGATTCAGTTTTAATTAAATTAAAACCTATAAAAAATAAATATAAAAATATAAAACTAAAATATTTAATTCATATTATTAATATTTCACTAATTAGAAAAAACAAAAAAATTAAAAATAATATAAAACAATTTATTGATAATAAATTATTAAAAACAATAAACATAAATCCTAATACAAGATCTAAAAACTTATCAATAAATAATTTTATAGATTTATATAAATTAATTAATAAACATAAAAAAAAATATTAAATTTATATTAAAATAATTTATATAATCTAGATTTATATCTAGATGCTTTGTTTTTATGTATATATTTTTTATAACTAAATTTATCTAAAATAGATTGTAATAAAAAATATATTTTTTTAGCTTCTTTAATATTTTTATTCAAAATTAATTTTTTAATTTTTTTAATATATGTTTTAATAATAGATTTCTTTATTCTATTAATTTGATTTCTAAATTTGTTAATTAATATTCTTTTTTTAGAAGATTTTAAATTAGCCATTATTTTAACCTATTTGTTTTTTTTATTAAAAATTTTAAATTGTTTAATTAAATTTATAGTTGAATTATCTATAAAAATTTTTTCATCATTAAATTTATTATTATTTAATAATAAATATAATTTTTTAGATAATTTTTTACCTAATTCTACTCCTCATTGATCATAACTACAAATATTTCATATAATTCCTTGTACAAAAATTTTATATTCATAAATTGTTATAAGAGATCCAATAATATAAGGAGTAATTTTTTTAATCAAAAAAACATTATTAGGCCTATTACCTAAAAAATTATTTATATTATTTATATTACTATTTGTATTAAAAATATTATTACCAAATGCTAATGATTGAGATTGAGCTAATAAATTAGAAAATAATTTATAATTACCATTATATAAATTATCATTACAACATTCTATTATAAAATCACATGGAGTTATATAAGTACCTTGATGTAATAACTGAAAAAAAGAATGTTGACATACAGTACCTAATCCACCTAATAAAATAGGACAAGTATTATATTTATTAATTAAAACATTATTACGATCAACATTTTTACCATTTGATTCCATTGACAATTGTTGTAAATATACAGGAAATAATGATAATAATTCATTATAAACTAATATCAATTCTGTATTAAAATTAAAAAAATTATTATATCATATACTAATAATAGATAAAATAATTGGTATATTATTTTTGAATCTAGAAAAATAAAAATGTTTATCTATATCATGAGCTCCTTTTAATAATTTTAAAAAATTTTTAAAACCTATAGCTAAAGAAATAGATAAACCAAATGCTGAGCAATAAGAAAATCTTCCACCCACCCAATCAGAAACTATTAAAATATTTTTTTTATTTAAACCAAAATATTTTGCTTTATCTAAATTACTAGTTACAAATATAAAATGATTATTTAAAGAATTTTTATCATTATCAAAATAATTCAATATTCATGAACGAGCTATTTTAAAATTAAAAATTGTTTCTTCTGTAGTAAATGTTTTTGAACAAATTATAAAAATAGTATTATTAGGTAATACTTTTTTAAGTACATTATTAATATCTTGAAAATCTATATTAGATACAAAATAAGAATTAATATATGAATTATGATATAATTTTAAAGATTTTATAATCATTCTAGGACCTAAATCTGAACCTCCTATTCCTATATTAACAATATTAACAATTTTTTCACCACTATAACCTAATCATTTACCATATAAAATATTATTAGTAATATTTTTTATTTTTTCTAAATTTTTATCAATTTTTTTTTTTTCTTTTAATAATAATATATTATTTTTAACAAAAAAATTATTTACATCTCTTAATAAAAAATTTAATACATATTTATTTTCAGTAATATTTATATTTTTACCTAAAAACATATATTTAATATAATCTTTTAATTTTAATTCATATAATAAATTTATAAAAATATTTATAGTTTTTTTATCTATGATATTTTTAGAATAATCAAATATTATTGAATCTTTAAAATTTAATGAAAAATTTTTAAATCTATTATTATCTTCATTAAAAAAATTTATAATTTTCTTATCTTTAATATAACTAAAATATTTAATTAACTTTTTTCAACTATTAGTATAATATGGATTAATATATTTCATATAAATTATATATATATAAATAAAATAAATATAATTAAATATAACATTATTAATATAATAATAAAATATTTATTTTTAAAAACATAAAATAATATAAATATAATTTTAATTATTATAAAAAATAATATTTCATATATTAAAACTATGAATAAAATACAAAAAAATTATAAAATAATTGTAGCTATTTCAGGAGGAGTAGATTCTTCAGTAACAATTTGAATATTAAAACAATTAGGATTTATAGTAGAATGTGTTTATATACAATGCTGAAATTATAACAAACAAAAATGTAGTTATAAAAAAGATTTTAAAATTACTAAAAAAATCTGTAAAATATTTAATGTTAAATTATATAAATTAGATTTATCATATGAATATTGAAATGATGTTTTTAAAATATTTATTAATAAACTTAAAAAAGGTCAAACACCTAATCCAGATATTTTATGTAACAAAAAAATTAAATTTAATATATTTATTAAATTTTCTATTAAAATTTTAAAAGCTGATTTTATTGCTACAGGACATTATGTTAAAAAACAAAAAAATTATAAAAATAATATATTTTATTTAATAAAAGGAATTGACAAAAAAAAAGATCAAAGTTATTTTTTATATCACTTAAAACAATATCAAATTAAAAAAAGTATATTTCCTTTAGGCAATTATAAAAAAAAAAATATTAGGAAAATAGCAAGTAATTTAAAATTACCAAATTCTAATAAAAAAGATTCTACTGGTATATGTTTTATAAAATACCAAAAATATTACTCATTTATAAAAAATTATATTAAACCTAAAAAAGGAAAAATAATTAATTTACATAATAATAAAATTATAGGTGAACATGAAGGATTATTTTTATATACTATAGGACAAAGAAAAAATTTAAAAATAGGAGGTGGATATAATAAACCATTATATGTAGTTAAAAAACAAATAAAAACAAACTTTTTGTTTGTATCAGAAAAAACAAATAAAAATTTATTTTCAAAAACTTTTTTCTTAAAAAAAATACATTTAACAATTAAAAAATCAAAATCAAAAATATATTGTAAAGTTAAAACAAGATATCTACAAAAAGAAAAAAAATGTAAAATATTAATATACAAAAAATTCATTAAAATAAAACTGAAAAAACCATTATTTGCTATAACTCCAGGACAATCAGCTGTTTTTTATATTAAAAATATATGTATAGGAGGAGGAATTATAAAAAAATAAAAATAATAACAAATATCATTAAAAAAAACAAGAAAAATCAATAAATTTTAAATAAATTTCATAAAAATTACGTAGAATAAAAATTCTATTATTTTTAATAATAATATTTTCATCATTTACTTTAACATTATTTAAATAATTATTAATTATTACAGAATATTTAATGAATAATTTAAATAATAAATTATATATTTTGTTTTTTATACAATAGTTTATTTTATTCCTAAATTTATTTAAATAATTAAACAATTTAATATCATATTTAAAAATTAAATTTTTAATATCAAAATTTAATTTTGTATTAATATTAATAATATTTTTTAATCTTTTATAAAAAATTATAAGATTATTAAAATCATATAAATTATTATTTTTATAATTTATTAAAAATAAAATTCTATTTTTAATTTCTAAAATATTAAAAATAGGTAATTTTATAAATCCACTAACATATATAGTATAATATTTATTTTTTTCCAAATATTTAAAAAAACGTTTTAATATAAATAAACTAACTATATTAATATTTAATAATTTAATTTTTTTTTTAAATAAAAAAAATGAATATTCAATTATTTTATATAAATCAATATCTATATTTTTATATAAAATTATTCTAATAATTGATAAAGATAATCTTCTTACCCCAAAAGGATCATTACTTTTTTTAAAATAAATACAATTATTAATACATGCTAAAGATACTATAGTATCTATTTTATCACATAAAGAAATTACACAACTATATAAATTATCAGAAATATTATCATTATTGTATCTAGGTTTATAATGATCTTTAATAATTAAAGCAACATTATTATATTTATTATTCTCTAATGATAGATAATACATACCTATATAACCCTTTAAATGATTGAATTCTCTACATAATAAAGTTGATAAATCACATTTGCATAAAATAATAGATTTAAATAATAAATTTAAATCATCAATTATTAAATATTTACATAATAATTTAGATAAAAACAATAATCTAGTAACTTTTGTTAAAACATTACCAATCTTTTTATGAAAAATTATATAATTTAAATTTGATAAATAACTAATTAATGGTTTTTTAATATCATATATAAATAAATAATAAGCATCATTTAATTTAGATTCAATTACATTATTATATCAATTAATAATATTTTTAATTGATTTAAAATAACCATCTAATACAATTATAAAATAATTAGATATATTTCCATTTTTATCAAAAGTATAAAAACAATTTTGCTCATTTAAAATATATTTAATTAATTTTGTAGGTAAATATAAATATTTATTATCAAATTTAGATACAAATAAAACAGGTCATTCAGTATTCGAAATAATTTTAATTAGAAAATTTTTACTATAATTTAAAAATAAATTAAATTTTAATACTATTTTTTTTAATATCTTTATAATTAATATTTTTCTTTCATTATAATCAATTATAATTTTACCTTTATTTCTTAATAAATTTACATATTTATTAGCATCATCTATTATAATACATTTGTTATGTAAACATGTATGTGAAATAGTAATATTATTAGATTTTATACCTAATAATTTTATAAATATAATTTTTTTATCAAACATTATTATTAAATTATTAATAGGTCTTAAAAAAGAATAATTATTTAAATTTCATCTCATAGAAATACGATTTATTTTTAATTTAAATAAAACTATTTTTAAAAAATTTTTAATAACATTTTTAATATTTTTAGGTTTATTTTTTTTCAAATAAAAAAAATATCTCTTATTCAAATAATCTTTAAATTTTAATTTTTTAATATTAATATTATTTTTATTACACCAAAATAAAATTTTTTCATATTTATTACTATTTAAATCTTTAATTAAAATATTTGGACCAATAATTTTTTTATATTTTTCTGTAATATTTTGAAAATAATTTAAATTTTTTATTATACATGATAATTTACTTAAACTAATAAAATAATTTATATTTTTAAATATAAAATAATTATTTTTTAATACATCAGATAAATATTTAATAAAATCTTTACCAATTTTTTTTAAATTATTTATAGGTAACTCTTCAGTACCTATTTCTATTAATAATATTCCTTTCATAAAATATTTTATTTTATAATATTATTTATTATTTTTTATATAAATATTTGCTATTTCACAAAATAAATTTCTAATACTTAAAATATTTTTTTTTTTTTCAATACTTGAAAAATAATTACTAGAATTTAATAAATTAAAATAATGAACTACTTTTAATGCATAATCATATGCTATCATTAATAATGGATTTTTTAAATTTATTAAACGTAAAGATTCTTTTTTATAATTATTCATACAATTAAATAAAAAAATATTATTATATTTATAATAATTAAAAATAGATCTTAAAATATTAATATCTTTTATATTAACAACTTCATTATATTTAATATTTTTATTTCAAAATAAATTATAAATACTAGTAACATTTTGTAATAATAAAGATAATCTTTCTAAACCATAAGTTATTTCTACAATAACAGGGTTACAATTAAAACCTGCCATTTGTTGAAAATATGTAAATTGTGTTATTTCTATACCATTTAATCATACTTCTCATCCTACTCCATAAGCTCCTAAAGTAGAATTTTCTCAATTATCTTCAATAAACTTTAATTCATTTTTATTTAAATTTATATTTAAATATTTTAATGAATCAATATATAATTTTCTTATATTTTTCAACGATGATCTTAATATAACTTGAAATTGATAATATTGTTGTAATTTCATAGATAAATAAGTACCAAAATTACTATCTATAGGTCTCCTACATAATTGAACATAAGCAAAAAAAATATTTTTTTTATTTAAAGAATTAAAAAATGTTATAGGATGAAAAGTAGCAGCTCCAATTTCTATATCATAAGGTTGAATAATAGTACAATCTAAACTAGATCAATATTTATATAATTTAAAAATTAATTTTTGAAACGTAATCATATTAATTTATTTTTAAAATTTCTATATATGCCATAGGTGCACAATCTCCTTTTCTAAAACCACATTTTAAAATCCTTATATAACCTCCATTATGATTTTTAAATCTAGGACCTAAATCATTAAATAATTTTCTTACAACATCAACATTATTTAATCTAGAAATCAATAAACGAAAATTATATAATTTATTAACCTTAGAAATATTAATAATAGGTTCTAAAAACATTCTTAAAGCTTTAGCTTTAACTAAAGTAGTTTTTATTACTTCATGTTTAATCAAAGATATACTTAAATTCCTAAATAAAGATAATCTATGACTACTATTACAATTTAATTTATAACCTTTTTTTTTATGACGCATATTATTTATATTTATTAATTTTATTTTTAATTTTATTAGAATTTCAACCTTTTAATTTCATTCCTAATTTTAAACCTTTATCCAATAAAACATTTTTAATTTCAGTTAAAGATTTTTTTCCTAAATTAGGAGTCTTTAATAAATCAATTTCTGTTTTTTGAACTAAATCTCCTATATAATAAATTTTTTCTGTTTTTAAACAATTAGCTGATCTTACAGTAAGTTCTAAATCATCTACACAAGATAATAATATAGGACTAAATTTAATTTTCTTTTTCTTTTTCTTATTAATATAAATATCTTTTAATTCTAAAAGTGCTAATAATTGATCTGATAAAATAGTTGATGCTAATCTTATAGCATATTCAGGATCAACTGTACCATTAGTTTTTATATCAATAATTAATTTATCTAAATCTGTCCTATTATTAACTCTAGATGATTCTACTTTATAATTAATATTATCAATTGGAGTAAATAAAGTATCTAAAAATAACTTTCCTATTGATAAATTATCTTTTTTCTTAAAATCATTTTTTCTATCATAGGAAGATATATATCCTATACCTAATTCTAATTTCATCTTCATTTTAATAGATGAATTTTTATCTGTTAAATGACATATAACATAATTAGGATCAACTATATATATTTCTTTATCACTATTTATATCTTTTGCTAATACAGTACAAATACCTTTTTTTTTTATAAACAAATAAGCTTTTTTACTATTATCTTTAATTTTTAAAGATAAATTTTTTAAATTTAAAAGAACTTCTAAAACATCTTCTAATAATCCTTCTTTAATACCAAATTCATGTAATATACCATCGATTTCAACTTCTGTAATACAATATCCAGGTATTGAAGATAATAATATACGTCTAAGAGCATTACCTATTGTATGACCAAAACCTCTTTCTAATGGCTCTAATATAATTCTATAAAAATTTAATTCTATTTTTTTAATACTTACTATTTTAGGTTTTAAAAATTTAAATGGAAAATTTAACATATTATTAATAATAAATTAATTATTTAGAATAAAATTCTAATATTAAATGTTCTTTTATGTCAGGTAATATCATAGAACGATCAGGAATATATAAAAATATACCTTCCATTTTATTTATGTTTAAATCTATTCAACAAGGTTGTTTTCTTTTTTTAAATAACTCCAAAGAATATTTAATTCTATTTTGATTCTTAGATTTAATATTAATATTAATTACATCATTAGATTTTAATAAATAAGATGGTATATTAACTATTTTATTATTTACAAGAATAGATTTATGACTAACTAATTGTCTAGCTTCAGATCTAGTTATAGAAAAACCCATTCTATAAACTACATTATCTAATCTTCTTTCTAAAAATTGTAATAATAATATACCAGTATTACCTTTTAATTTTAAAGACTTATGATAATAATTTAATAACTGTTTTTCTAAAACACCATAAATTCTTTTTAATTTTTGCTTTTCTCTTAATTGAAGTCCATAATCAGATATTCTAGATCTTCTATAATAATGTTGACCAGGTAAACGATCTATTTTGCATTTAGAATCAATATTACGAATATGAGATTTTAAAAATAAATCAGTACCCTCTCTTCTACTTAATTTTAATTTAGGACCTATATACTTAGACATTTTTTTATTAAACTCAAAATTTAATTTTAATTATTATTAAACTCTTCTTTTTTTAGGAGCTCTACATCCATTATGTGGCAAAGGTGTTATATCACTAATATTAGTTATACGAAAACCTGCTGCATTTAAAGCTCTAATACTAGATTCTCTACCTGGACCAGGACCACTAAGTTTTATCTCTAAATTTTTAATCCCATAATGTTTAATTTTTTCTGAACATTTTTCTGCAGCAACCTGAGCTGCAAAAGGAGTAGATTTTCTTGATCCTTTAAAACCTACACTACCAGCAGTAGTTCATGTCAAAACATTACCTTTTAAATCTGTTGCAGTAACTATAGTATTATTAAAAGAAGCATATATATATATAATTCCATTAATAATATATCTTTTATTTTTTTTACGATTTTTTTTTAAATTTTTAACCATTATAATATTAATAAATTATTTTATTTTATATAATTAAAATTTTTCTTACAAGTTTTTGAATTTGTTTTAGTTCTTTGACCTCTTACAGGTAAATGCTTACGATGACGTAAACCTCTATAACAATTAATATCAACTAACCTTTTTATATTTAACATAACTTCTCTACGCAAATCTCCTTCTATAATATATTTTAAAATATTATTTCTTATAATTTTCAATTCATATTTATTTAAATTTTTAACTAATATATAATAACCTATTTTTGAATTATCACAAATTTGTTTAGCTAAAGATTTACCTATACCATAAATATAAGTTAAAGATATTATAATAAATTTGTTTTCAGGTATATCTACACCTACTATTCTAGTCATTTTAATTATCCAATTTAAATTAACCTTGACGTTGTTTATGTTTTGGATCTAATTTGCAAATTACTCTAATTATTCTATTTCTTTTAACAATTTTACAATAACGACAAATTTTTTTAACAGAAGCTCGTACTTTCATAATATAAAATTAAAAATAAGTTTTTTTTAAAATAGATAAATATTTATTAGACATTAATAATGATTGTATTTGTGTAATAAACTCTATAATTACAACTGATACTATTAACAAAGATGTTCCACTAAAATTAAATCTTAGTCCTAAAATTTCATATATAAAATCAGGCATAATACATACTAGTGATATATAAATTGCATTAAAAATAGTTAAATTTAAAACTATTTTTTTAATAAAATTAGAAGTATATATTCCAGGTCTTATACTAGGTATGTACGCACCTGTTTTCTTTAAATTTTCAGAAATTTCAATAGGGTTAAAAATCAACAAAGTATAAAAAAAACAAAATAAAAATATTAAACTCAAATATAAAAATAAATATAAAAATTGTTTAGGATAAAATAATTTAATTAAAAAAAATCATTTTTTAAAATAAAATTTATTATTTAATCAAATAAAAAAAACAGATGGAAATATCATAATACTAGATGTAAATACAGAAGGCATTACTCCTGCTATATTAATTTTTAAAGGTAAATATGTATCATTAGCATTTAAAAAAGAATATCTATTATTTTGATAACCTCTAATAGCATACTGTATTAAAATTCTTCTCTGAGCCATTTCTACTAATACAATAAAAAATATCATAAATATTAAAGTTAATAATATTAATAAAATTTTAATATAAAAAATTTTATTTTTATTTAACAAATAAAAAATATTTAATATATTACTAGGTAAACTAGAAATGATACTAGTAAATATAATAATAGAAATTCCATTACCTATACCACGTTCAGTAATCTTTTCACCTAATCACATTAAAAAAACTGTTCCTGTTACAAGACTTATAACTGATGTAATAAAAAAAATTAATTTTGTATTATAATAAATATTATATATACCTTTTATTTTTAATAAAAAAATTGATAAAAATACAGATTGTATAATAGACAATAATAATGTTAAAAATTTTATATATCTATTTATTTTATATTTACCATCTATTCCTTCTTTTCTTAAAGTAATAAAATATGGAATAATTACAGTTAATAATTGAATAATTATAGAAGAAGAAATATATGGCATAATACCTAACATAAATATAGAAGCATTATATAAAGATCCATTTGATAATGTTTTCAAAATATCTATAAACATAGTATTATTTTTATTAAGTATATTATTTAAATAATATATATTTATTCCAGGAATAGAAATATAATTACCTAAACGTAATACAAATAAACAACATAACAAAAAAAATAATCTTTTCTTTAATTCTTTAAATCCACTATTAATATTATTTAATAACATTTTTATTAACTCACAATTTTAGAAAATATTTAAATAAAACTATTTTTCTAAAGATTTTAATATATGTAAAGATCCATTAGAAAGTTTAATTTTTTTATCTACAATTTTAATATTATTTTTATATAAAAAACCTTTTAATATAATTTTTACATTATTAAATTTTAAAGGTACAATTTTTTTTTTTTTTAATAAATTTAAATTAATATTTGTGTTATTATTGAATATATTTAATTTATTTAAATATAATTCAAAAACAGCTTTTTTATGTTTAAAATTACTAAATCCAAATTTAGGTATTCTACGATAAAAAGGAGTTTGTCCTCCTTCAAATCCCCTTCTAATTTTACATCCTCGTCTAGCTTTTTGACCTTTATGCCCTCTACCACTAGTTTTACCTAAACCAGAACCTATACCTCTACCAACCCTTTTAGATTTAAATTTACATTTTTTATTACTTTTAATTTTATTAATTAATAACATTTTCTACCTTAACCATATAAAAAATTTTATTGATCATACCTCTTATTGATTTATTATCATTATGATAAATATATGATCATGTTTTTTTAAGACCTAATGATAATAATATTTTCTTTTGCTTTTTATTACAACCTATAGAACTTTTAATTTTAGTAATCTTTATTTGTTTTAACATTTATTTAAAAATTAATTAGTTAATTATATCTTTTAAATATTTACCTCTTTTTAATGCTATATAAACAGGAGATTCCATTTTATATAAAGTTAAAATAGTAGCTTTAACAACATTAATAGGATTAGTAGAACCTCAAGATTTAGCTAAAATATTTTTTATTCCAGCTGCTTCAAAAACATATTTCATAGATTTACTAGCTATTAATCCTGTACCATCACATGCAGGTTTTATAAATATTATAGAACTTACAAAATTACCTTTAACACTATATCTTATAGTACCTTTTTTGTTTAACAAAATATTAATCATGTTTTTTTTAGATTTGTTTAAAGATTTTTGTATAGCTAATGGTACTTCTTTAGCTCTTCCATATCCATATCCTACTCTACCTTTACGATCTCCTACTATAGTTAATGCAGAAAAAGAAAATATTCTTCCTCCTTTAACTGTTTTAGATATTCTATTAACTGATATTAATTTTTCATATAATTCAGTATCATTATTATTTATTATATTCATTTAATTAACCTAAATTTAAAATAATAAACCATTTTTACGTGCAGAATCTGCTAATATTTTAATACGTCCATGATATTTAAATCCAGATTTATCAAATACAACATTATATATTTTATTTTTTAAACATTTTTTTGCTATTTTTCTACCAACTATTTCAGAAGCTTTTTTATTACATATTTTTTTTTTTTTAAATCCTTTTATTTCTAATGTAGACATAGATAACAATACATTAGATTTATTATTATTATCAATAAAAATAACTTGTGTATATATATGTCTAGATGTTTTATAAACTACTAAACGTAATTTTCCTAAATTTTTATTTATAAAACGAAATTTTTTACATCTACGTAAACGTATTTTTTTTTTATACATAATTATTTACTTTTTTTTTTATTTTCTTTAATACGAACTATCTCATTTAAATAACGTATACCTTTACCTTTTCTATAAGGTTCAGGAGGTCTATAACTCCTTATTATAGCAGCTACTTGTCCAACCAATTCCTTATTATATCCTTTAACTAATATTTCATTAGAACTAGGACATGATATTTCTATATTTTTAGGTATATTAAATTTAATAATATGTGAATAACCTATATTTAAAAACAAAATATTATTATCTAAATAGGCTTTATAACCTATACCTACAAGAATTAATTTTTTTTCAAATCCTATACTTAACCCAATAAAAATATTATTTAATATAGATCTATATGTACCTAACATATATCATTTTTTACAATAATTTTTTAATTTTAAATTAATAATATTATTATTAATATTAACTAATATAAAATTAGGTATAATTTTAATAATAGTTAATTCTTTTTTATTAATAAATATTTTGTTTTTTTCTACTTTAACAAAAATATTATCAGGTATAAATATAGGTTTTTTAGCTATACGAGACATATCAATCCTTAAAAAATACTACAAATAATTTCACCACCAACTTTATTTTTACGTGCATCTTTATCAGTTAACAATCCTAAAGATGTAGAAATTATATAAATACCTAATCCTGACATCATAATAGGTAATTTTTTATAATCACTATATATTCTTAAACCAGGTTTGCTAATTCTTTTTATTTTTTTAATAACAGGTAATTTATTAAAATATTTTAAATACACTATAATTTTACTTATATTATTAATTTTCAATAAATTATATTTATTTATATACCCCTCATGATTAAATATTTTTAATATTAATTTATTCATTTTAGAATAATTAACAAATATTTTATTTTTATAAGCTGATTGCCCATTTCTAATACATGTTAACATATTTGCTATAGGATCTTGCATACTCATAATGTTCTCTTTTAATTAATTATCAACTTGATTTCTTTAAACCAGGTATATCACCTTTAACTGCAAATTCACGAAATTTAATACGACTTAATCCAAATCTTCTTAAATATGAATGGGGTCTACCTGTCAACAAACATCTATTTCTACTACGTATATAACTGGAATTTTTAGGTAAATTTTGTAATTTTACAATATATTTTCATCTATCAATATTTGATGTTCTATGATTTGAAATCATTTTTTTTAATTTTAATCTTTTTAAATAATACTTTTTAATTAAAATTCTTCTCTTTTTTTCACGAATTATAACAGATTTTTTAGTCATATTTAAAATTTTATTTACGAAATGGAAATGAAAAACAATTAAATAAAAACAATGATTCAACTCTACTAGTTTTAGTTAAAACTAAAGATATATCCATACCATGTACATATTTAACATTTTCATAATTTATTTCTGGAAAAATAATATGCTCTTTAATACCAATATTTAAATTACCATTATTATCTATAGATTTTTGTTTAAAACCTCTAAAATCTCTTATTCTAGGTATTACTATAAAAATAAATTTATCTAAAAAATTCCACATATTTATTTTTCTTAAAGTTACTTTACATCCTATAGGAATACCTCTACGAATTTTAAAATTTGAAATAGATTTACGAGATTTAGTTATAATAGCTTGTTGCCCAGTTATTAATTTTAAATTATTAATAACAATATTTAAATACTTTTTATCTAAATGTTTATAATTTAGTCCTACATTCAAAACAATTTTAATAATTTTAGGAACTTGCATTATAGAAGTATATTTAAATTTTTTGTATAATTTGTGTATAATAACATTTTTATATAAATTATATAATTTACTTAACATAATATTAAAAAATATTTTTATTTAATTTTAAATAACGAACTTTTTTTTTATTAATTGTATTAAATCCTACTTTAGATAATTTATTTGTTTTATAACAAAAATGACTAATATTAGATATATCTATACAAGATTCTTTTTTAATAATACCTCCTATTATATTTCTAGAAGGAATAGATTTTTGATGTTTAAATACTATATTTAAACCATTTACTATTACCTTTTTCTTTTTTAAATAAATTTTTTTAATTATTCCTCTTTTACCTTTATTTTTACCTGATATTATTATTACTTCATCATTAACTTTAAATTTATTAGACATATTAATATAAATTATATATTATTAAATTACTTCTGGAGCTAAAGAAATTATTTTCATGAATTTTTCAACACGTAATTCTCTAGTAACAGGACCAAATATTCTAGTACCTATAGGTATTTCATTATTATCATTCAATAGTACACAAGAATTATTATCAAATCTAATTAAAGATCCATCTAATCTTCTTACTCCATATTTACTTCTAACTATAACAGCTTTCAATACATCTCCTTTTTTAACTTTACTTTTAGAAATAATTTCCTTAACAGCTATTTTAATTATATCTCCTATATTAGCATATTTTCTTTTAGATCCTCCTAAAACTTTAATACACATTACTAATTTAGCACCAGAATTATCAGCTACAAACAATAAAGATCTTTCTTGTATCATAAAATTTTTATATATTCTTTATAAGTACTTTATTTAAAATTCAACATTTTTTTTTAGATAATGGTCTACATTGCTTTATTTCTACTACATCATTTTTATTACATATATCTTTTTCATAATGAACATATACTTTAGAAACTTTTTTAATAAATTTTCCATAAATTTTATGTTTTACAATTCTTGTAATTAATACAACTAAAGTTTTATTCATTAATTTATTAATCACTACACCTTTTAATATTTTTTTAAATTTCATTATTTTTAATCTTAGTTAGTATAGTTTTAATACGTGCTATATTCTTTCTATATAAACGTAATAAATGAGTTTGTTTTAATTTATTAGTAGAAAATAACATTCTTAAATTAAAATATTGTTTTTTAAAATTCAACAATTTATCAACTAATTCTTTATAATTTTTATTATTATATGATTTTAATATTTTCATAATTTAGAATCTTTAATAACAAATTTAGTTTTAACACTTAATTTTGCTCCTGCTAATTTTAATACTTTTCTAGCAACAGTTTCATCTATACCATCAATTTCATATAAAATTTTTCCAGGTTTAATAATTGCTACTCAAAACTCTACATTACCTTTACCTTTACCCATACGAACTTCTAAAGGTTTTTTAGTTATAGGTTTATCAGGAAATATTCTAATTCACATAGATCCTTGTTGTTTAACAAAACGAGTAATTACTTTTCTAGCTGATTCAATTTGTTTAGAAGATATACTTCCTCTTGTAATTGCTTTTAAACCAAATTTACCAAAATGTATCATATTATCTCTTGACATTCCTCTGTTACGACCCTTTTGTAATTTTCTATATTTTGTTCTTTTAGGTTTTAACATTTTTAATAATAACTTTTTTAATATTTTTTTTTTTATTTATAAAATTAATTCTATTATAATTTTTAATAGGAAAATATTTATCTAAAATCTCTCCTTTAAAAATTCATACTTTTACACCTATAACACCATACGTAGTAAAAGCTTCTGAAAAACCATAATCAATATCAGCACGAAAAGTATGTAAAGGTATTCTACCTTCTTTATATCATTCTTTTCTAGCAATTTCCACACCACCTAATCTACCACTAACTTTTATTTTAATACCTTTTGCACCAAATCTCATAGCATTATTAATAACTCTTTTCATTGCCCTTCTAAACATAATACGTCTTTCTAATTGAGATGCTACGTTACAAGCAACTAAATATGCATCTAATTCAGGTTTTCTAATTTCAAATATATTTACTTGAGACGGAACTTTAGATATAGATACTATATCTTTTCTTAATTTTTCTACATCTTCTCCTTTTTTACCTATTACTATACCTGGTCTAGCTGTGTAAATAGTTACTCTAATGCTTTTAGCAGGACGTTCTATAATTATTTTAGATACTAAAGCTCTACTTAATTTTTTTTTTAAATATTCACGAACTAAAAAATCATTATATAAATAATAAGAAAAATTATTTTTATTTGTAAATCAAGCAGAATTTCACATTTTTATTATACCTAATCTAATTACATTAGGATTAACTTTTTGCCCCATATTTTCCTCAAAATTTTATTATTTATTAGACAAACAAATAGTAATATGACTCGTTCTTTTAAAAATATAATTAACTCTACCTTTTGCTCTAGGAAAAATACGTTTAATTAATGATCCATTATCTACATAAATTTTACTAATAATTAAATCATCAACACTTCAATTATTATTATGTATAGCATTAGCTATAGCTGATTTTAAAACTTTTTTAATTAATAAAGAAGCTTTTTTTTTAGTAAAAGACAAAATATTTAAAGCTATATTTACATTTTTATTTCTTATTAAATTAGCTACTAATCTAATTTTATAAGGAGAAGACCTAACATATTTTCATTTAGAATATACATATATCATGTGTTTAATCTTTTTTTATTTTTTTATTATTAGATAAATGTCCTCTATATGTTCGTGTAGGTGAAAATTCACCTAATTTATGACCTACCATTTCTTCTGTAATATAAACAGGTATATGATATCTTCCATTATGTACAGATATCGTTAATCCAATCATATTAGGTAAAATAGTAGAACGTCTTGATCAAGTTTTTAAAGGTTGTTTATTTCCACTTTTTAAAACCTTTTTAACTTTGTTAAATAAATGAACATCAATAAATGGACCTTTTTTAATAGATCTAACCATAATAATTACCTATAAATTATTTTTGATATCTAAATTTAACTATAAATTTAGATGTTCTTTTATTATTTCTAGTTCTTTTTCCTTTAGTTTTTAAACCAAATGGACTTACAGGATGTTTACCAAAATTACGTCCTTCACCACCACCATGAGGATGATCAACAGGATTCATAGCTGTACCTCTTACTGTAGGTCTAACACCTAATCAACGTGAACATCCAGCTTTACCTAAAACTTTTAACATATGTTCAGAATTACCAACTTGACCTAATGTAGCTTTACATAAACTATTTATTTTTCGCAACTCACCAGATCTTAATCTTACAGTTACATATTTATTATCTTTTAATATAATTTGAGCATATGAACCAGCAGATCTAATTAATTGAGCTCCTTTACCTATTATTAATTCAATATTATGAACAATAGTACCTAAAGGAATTTTATACATAGGTAAACAATTACCAATCTTAAT
Source organism: Candidatus Stammera capleta (assembly GCA_036689515.1). Classification (GTDB taxonomy): domain Bacteria; phylum Pseudomonadota; class Gammaproteobacteria; order Enterobacterales; family Enterobacteriaceae; genus Stammera; species Stammera capleta_O. Next base: position 48,179 of record CP144846.1, on the reverse strand, counting down.
TTTCACATCATTACCAGAAATTATTTTATCTCCTATTTTTAAACCTTTAGGATATAAAATATACCTTCTCTCTCCATCTTTATATAAAATTAATGCTATAAAAGAAGATCTATTAGGATCATATTCAATTCTTTCTACTATACCATATATATTTTCTTTGTTACGTTTAAAATCTATAATACGATAATTACGTTTATGTCTACCACCTATATGTCTAACTGTAATTCTACCATAATTATTTCTTCCACTTTTATTATTATTTTTAACAGTCAAACTCTTTAATGGTTTACCTTTAAACAATAATTTAGAAACTATTTTTACTTTATGCCTTCTACCTGGAGAATATGGCTTATACTTTAATATAGTCATATAAAATTAAAATTTTGATAAATTATTTATATTAATTTTTTCACCTTTTTTTAAATAAACATAAGCTTTTTTTCATTTTTTAATACAACTAATATTTTTTTTTTTATTTTTTATTACCTCTTTAACAATTAAAGTTCTAATTTTTAAAATTTTAATATCAAATATTTTTTTAACAGCTAAATATATCTGTAATTTATTACAATTTTTTATTACATTAAATACAATAATTTCATTATTATTTTTCATGTAAGAAAACTTATTAGTAAAATATACCTTTTTAAAAACACTTAAATAATTAAACTTAATCATATTATAAAAATCTTTTCTCTAATATATTAATAATATCTAATTCAAAAACTACACTTTTAAATGTAACTAAATCTATAATATTAATATGATTAACATCACATATTTTAAATTTATATAAATTTCTAGAAGAAAGTAATAAATTTGAATATATATTTTTAACAACTATTAAACATCTATATATTTTAATAAAATTAAAATATTTAATAAATAATTTTGTTTTAGGTTTATCTATTAAAACATTTTTAATAATATATAATTTTGAATTATTTATTAAATCAGACAAAATCATTTTAAATGCATTACGATACATTTTTTTATTAACTTTTAAATTATATTTTTTAGGTTTAGAAGCAAAAGTTACACCTCCTGATCTTCAAATAGGACTTTTAACAGATCCAGATCTAGCTTTTCCCGTACCTTTTTGTCTCCAAGGCTTTTTGTTAGAACCAGTAACATCTGATCTAGATTTTTGAGATACATTACCATTACGTTTATTTGCTTGATAAGATACTATAACTTGATGTATCAAATTCATATTTATATTAACATTAAATATTTTATTAGATAAAAAAATTTTTTTATTAGAATTTACTAATTGTATATCCATATTTTTCCTATTTAATTTTTTATTGAAGACTTTATTAAAACAATATTATTGTTAAAACCTGGCACACAACCTTTTAATAACAAAAGATTTTTATCAAAATCTAAATTAACAATATTTAAATTTTGTACTGTAATATTTCTATTACCCATATGACCAGACATTTTTTTACCTTTAAATACTCTTCCAGGAGTTTGATTTTGACCTATAGAACCAGGAGCACGATGAGATAAAGAATTACCATGAGAACTATCTTGAGATTTAAAATTCCATCTTTTAATAGTACCTGCAAAACCTTTACCTTTAGTTAAACCTGTAACATCAACCTTTTTAATATTACTAAACAATTTAATTGTAAGTTTTTGTCCAACTTTTAAATGTATACCTTTAATATAAGGTATAGATCATAAATTTATTCCAGGAATAACATTATATTTTCTATAAACACCCAAAATTGATTTATTAATTTTTTTTTTTTTTTTTTTTCATATTGTAACTTGAACATAATTATTAAATTTATTTTTTTTTATTAATACAATTCTATTATCTTCTATTTTAATTACTGTAATAGGTATTGATAAACCATCACTTAAAAAAAATCTAGTCATACCTATTTTATGACCTATTAACATTATCATTATAAATTTTATCCTAAACTTATTTGAACATCAACACCAGATGCTAAATCTAATTTCATTAAAGCATCAACAGTTTTTTCAGTAGATTTTACTATATCAATTAAACGCTTATGTATCCGTATTTCATATTGATCTCTAGCATCTTTATCTACATGAGGTGATGTTAATACTGTATATTTTTTTATTAATGTCGGTAAAGGAACAGGGCCACAAACATGAGCCCCTGTTTTTTTTGCCGTTTCAATAATTTCTAAAGTCGATATATCTATTAATCTATGATCAAAAGATTTTAATTTTATACGTATTCTTTGATTTGTCATAAATTTTATATTATTAAAATTATTTAATTATTTTACTAACTATACCAGCACCTACTGTACGACCACCTTCTCTTATAGCAAAACGTAATCCTTCATCCATAGCTATAGGATTAAATAATTTTACTAACATTTTAATATTATCTCCAGGCATAACCATTTCTACACCTTTAGGTAAATTAATAGTACCTGTAACATCAGTAGTTCTAAAATAAAACTGAGGACGATAACCATTTAAAAATGCTGTGTGTCTACCACCTTCTTCTTTTGATAAAACATAAACTTCACATTCAAATTGAGTATGAGGATTTATAGAATTAGGTTTAGCTAACACTTGTCCTCTTTCTATATCTTCACGTTTTACACCTCTTAACAATATACCTACATTTTCTCCTGCTCTACCTTCATTTAATATTTTTCTAAACATTTCTATTCCTGTACATATAGATTTTGTAGTTTCCCTAATACCTACAATTTCTATCTCTTCTCCTACCTTAATTAAACCTCTTTCTACTCTTCCAGTTACTACTGTACCTCTACCAGATATAGAAAAAATATCTTCGATAGGCAATAAAAAAGGTTTATCAATATCTCTTTTAGGATTAGGAATATAAGTATCAAGATTTCTAGCTAATTCTAAAATTTTATCTTCTCAAATTTTTACTCCTTCTAAAGCTTTTAATGCTGAACCTCTTATTATAGGTGTTTCATCACCTGGAAACTCATATTTAGTTAAAATATCTCTAATTTCCATTTCAACTAACTCTAATAATTCATCATCATCCACCATATCACATTTATTTAAAAAAACTAATATATAAGGTACACCTACTTGTCTAGCTAACAAAATATGCTCTCTAGTTTGTGGCATAGGACCATCAGTTGCTGCTACTACCAAAATAGCTCCATCCATTTGAGCTGCACCAGTAATCATATTTTTAATATAATCAGCATGACCAGGACAATCTACATGAGCATAATGTCTAATAGATGTTGAATATTCAACATGAGAAGTGTTTATAGTTATTCCTCTCTCTTTTTCTTCTGGAGCATTATCTATTTGATCAAATGATTTAGCTATACCTCCATATTTAGAAGCTAAAATAGTTGTAATAGCAGATGTTAAAGTAGTTTTACCATGATCTACATGACCTATAGTACCAACATTTAAATGTATTTTAGAACGTTCAAATTTTTCTTTTGACATATTTACCTTTATAAAAATGAATTAAAATTATATATTTCTTATATCTATTATTTTATTACAAATATAATCAGGAGTTTTTAAATATTTACAAAATTTCATAGTATAAACAGCTCTACCCTGAGTACTAGATCTTAAATCTGTAGCATATCCAAACATTTCTGATAATGGAACACGTGCTTTAATCATTTTCCCTAATGTTATATCAAAAATTTTTTTTATTACTCCTCTACGTTTATTTAAATCACCTATAACATATCCCATATATTGTTCAGGTGTTTCAACTTCTACTTTCATAATAGGTTCTAATAAAATAGGATTTGCATTATTAAAAGCTTTTTTAAAAGCTATAGAAGCAGCCATTTTAAATGCTATTTCTGAAGAATCAACATCATGATAAGAACCAAAAAATAATCTTACTTTTATATTAATAACAGGATAACCAGCTAATGGACCTGAACGTAATTGTTCTTGTATACCTTTATCAACAGATGATATATATTCATTAGGTATAACTCCTCCTTTAATATCATTAATAAATAAATATCCATTATTAGATAAATGATATTCAGATTTAGATAAAGGATATAAATCTATTACTACATGACCATATTGTCCTCTACCTCCTGTTTGTCTAATATATTTACCTTCTATATTTTTTATCTTTTTTAAGATCGTTTCTCTATATGAAACTTCAGGTTTACCTATATTACATCCTATATTAAATTCTCTTTTCATTCTATCTACAATAATTTCTAAATGTAACTCACCCATTCCAGAAATTATAGTTTGATTTAACTCACTATCAAAATAATATTTAAAAGAAGGATCCTCTTTTAACAATTTAGATAATGCTATACTCATTTTATCTTGATCTAACTTTGTTTTAGGTTCTAATGAAATTGATATAACAGGACTAGGAAATTCCATTTTTTCTAAAATTATAGGATTATTTATATCACATAATGTATCACCTGTAACTACATTTTTTAATCCTATAGCTGCAGCTATATCACCTGCAAACAACGTTTTAATTTCTTCTTTTTTATTAGCATGCATTTGTACAATACGACCTATACGTTCTTTTTCATTTTTAGTAGAATTTAAAACTATATCTCCAGTATTTAATAATCCTGAATAAACTCTTAAAAATGTTAAATTACCTACATACGGATCATTTGCTACCTTAAAAGCTAATGCACAAAAATGATCTTTATCACTAATGTTTCTTTGAATATTAAAATTATTTTTATTAGTACTTAATCCATTAATTATTTCTAAATCTTTAGGAGAAGGTAAATAATCAATTATAGCATCTAATAATAATTGAATTCCTTTGTTTTTAAATGCAGAACCACATGTAACCAATAAAACTTCATTATTTAATACTTTATTTCTTAATGCTAATTTAATTTCATTTTTAGTAAATTTAATATTGTTAAAAAATTTTAGCATTAAATCATCAGATGAATCAGCTATATATTCAACAATTTTATTATTTCATTCATCACACAAATCAATAATATCATTACTAATATCAAAAATTTTATAATTTAAACCATTATTGTGATTTTCTCAAATTATAGATTTCATAGTTAATAAATCAACAACACCTTTATAAGAATCTTCATTACCAATTGGTAATTGCAATGGTATAACTCTTATTTTAAATTTATTTTCTAATTCATTAATAACTTTAAAAAAATCAGCACCTACTCTATCCATCTTATTTATAAAAGCTATACGAGGTACTTTATATTTATTTACTTGTTTCCAAACAGTTTCTGACTGGGGTTGAACTCCTCCTACAGCACAATATATCATTACCGCACCATCTAAAACACGCATAGATCTTTCTACTTCTATAGTAAAATCTACATGTCCTGGAGTATCTAAAATATTAATTCTATGAGGTGAATATTGTTTAAAAGACCCTGATCAAAAAGCAGTTGTTGCAGCTGATGTAATAGTTATTCCTCTTTCTTGTTCTTGTTTCATTCAATCCATTGTAGCTGTACCTTTATGTACTTCTCCTAATTTATAATTAACACCTGTATAAAATAAAATACGCTCAGTAGTAGTAGTTTTTCCTGCATCAATATGAGCGCTGATACCAATGTTTCTATATTTTGAAATATCAGTTATACGAACCACTATTTAATACCTCTTATTTATCATCTATAATGCGCAAAAGCTTTATTTGATTCAGCTAAACGATGTATTTCATCTTTCTTTTTAATTGCTAAACCTTTTTTATTAATAGCATCTAATAACTCATTTGATAATTTAACAATCATATTATTTTTTAACTTTTTTCTAGCTGACATAATTATTCAACGTATAGCAAGAGTAATACCTCTAACAGGTCTAACTTCAATTGGAATTTGATATGTAGTACCTCCTACTCTTCTAGTTTTAATTTCTACTATAGGTTTAACATTATATATAGCTAATTCTAATAATTCTATTTTATTCTTTTTTAACTTACACTCAATAATATCTAAAGCAGAATATAATATATTTTCTGCAATAGATTTTTTACCATCTAACATCAATAAATTTATAAATTTAGATACTAATTTAGAATTATAAAAAATATCTGGATAAATTTTTCTTTTATTAGATATACTACGACGAGACATAACAAAACCTCAAAATTTAATATAAAATTACTAATTATTTTTCTTAACTCCATATTTAGATCTAGATCTACTTCTATTTTTTACTCCTGCACAATCTAATGCTCCTCTTATAACATGATATCTAACACCTGGTAAATCTTTAACTCTACCTCCTCTAATTAAAATTACAGAATGTTCCTGTAAATTATGACCTTCACCAGGTATATAAGCTGTAACTTCTATATTATTAGTTAAACGTACCCTACATACTTTTCTTAAAGCTGAATTTGGTTTTTTAGGAGTAGTAGTGTATACTTTTATACAAACACCTTTTTTTTGAGGACATTTATTTAGTGCAGGTACATTATTTTTAATTTTTTTACAAATACGTGATTTACGTACTAATTGATTTATAGTAACCATATTATTTTAAATATAAAAATTTATTATTAAGACAATAAATTTATTAATTTTAATATAATTAAATATAATTGTAAATATATCATGTAATATATATTTATTTTAATATAAATATAAATAATTAACAAATTATTTTAAAAAATAATTTATTTTTATTAAATTAAATATTATAATATTATAAGGCGTGTTGACAGATAGGTAATGTAGTGGACTGCAAACCCATTTAACCCGGTTCAATTCCGGGACACGCCTTAAAAATAAAATATAAATTAATTAAAAAGCCCAAGTGGTGGAAAGGTAGACACAAGGGACTTAAAATCCCTCAGTTTATAAAAACTATGCGGGTTCAAATCCCGCCTTGGGTATAAAAATATTAAAATAATGTCTATACTTAAATTAATTATTCATCCTAATATAAAATTAAGAAAAAAATCATTAAAAGTTAATAAATATAATAATAAATTAAAAAAAAATATTTTAGATATGATTGATACCATGAATTATTATAAAGGTATAGGTATATCTGCACCACAAGTAGATATAAAAAAATCTATTGCTATAGTAAAACAAAATAATAAACAATTAATTTTAATTAATCCAAAAATAATTGAAAAAAAAAAAATTATATTTTATAAAGAAGGTTGTTTATCATTACCAAATAAATTAGTTATAGTTAAAAGATATAAAAAAATAATTATTAAAACTTTAAATTTACAAGGTAAAAATTTATATTTAAAAATTAATGGTTTAACATCAATATGTGCACAACATGAAATTGATCATTTAAAAGGTAAATTAATAATTGATTATAATGAAATTAATTAATTTAAAATGAATATAAAAATAAATATTTTATTAATTGGTACACCTGAATTTGCATCATATCAATTTAAAAAATTAATAAAAACAAAAAAATATAATATAGTAGGTATTATAACTAAAAAAAATAATAATATAATACAAAATATAACTAAAAAATTTAAAATAAAATTATTTCAAATAAAAAATTTTAATAATATTAAAATTTTAATTAAAAAATTAATTCAATTAAATATTGATATTATATTTTTAATATCTTTTGGTTTTAAATTACCTAATTCTATTTTAAAAATTCCCAAATTAGGGTGCTTTAATTTACATCCTTCTTTACTACCTAAATGAAAAGGACCATCTCCTATACAAAATTCTTTATTATATGGTGACAAAGAAACAGGTATAACTGTTATTAAAATGAATAATAATATAGATTCTGGACCTATAATTTGACAAAAAAAATGTAAAATTAAAAATTACTATAATTATATTAATTTATATTTAAAACTAAAAAAATTAAGTTATAAAATTTTAATTAAAATTATACCGTATATTTATAAAAAAAAAATTAATCTTATTAAACAATCAAAATTATTATGTTCATACACTAAAAAAATTCTTAAAAAAGATGGTTTGATAAATTGAAATAATTCAGCTAAAAAAATAGAAAGAATGATTCGTGCTTTTTATAAATGACCTAAAACATTCTTTTATTATAAATCATATACAATTTTTATTTGATTTGCTAAAATTATTAAAAATAAAAATAAAAATAATAAAATATATAAAATAGGAGAAATTATTGATTTTAACAGAAATAATCTTAATATCCAAACTGGTAAAAATATATTAAAAATAATTAAAATACAATTAAATAATAAAAATTTAATTTCTATTAACGATTTATATAATTCTAATAATAATTTTTTTGTAAAAGGATATATATTATCTTAATTTTAAATTTAAAAATTACTTTCTACATAATAACTCATATAGCAAAATACCATTTGCTACAGATACATTTAATGAATTTATTTTTATTAAAGGTATTTTTACTAATAAATCACAATTATTTTTTATAATTTTTTTAATTCCATTCTCTTCAGAACCTAAAATTAAAATTATCTTTTTAAATGATTTTAACTTACAATTATTTATATAATTATTAGAATTTATACAAGTTCCTATCACATAAAAATTATATTTACGTAACTTAAATATTAAATTAATTAAATTAATTTGTTCTAAAATAAATATTTTATATATCGCTCCTGATGATGTTTTATGAACAATATTATTGTTAACAGATGCTGATTTATTTTTACTTATTATTATAGCATCTACACCTAATCCTACTGATGTTCTTATACAAGCACCTAAATTATAGGGATCATTAATTCTATCTAAAAATAAAATAAAAAAAGAAGATTTTTTATTAATTTTTTCAAAAAGTTTTTTAATATTATTATTAAATAATTTTTTGTTTTTTTTAATAATTGCTAAAACACCTTGATGATTAACATTTTTATTATTAAAAAAAAATTTAAAATAATTTTTATTAACAAATTTTATTTTTATAAAATATTTATTAGATAACTTTTTAATATTGTTTATTTTTAAATTATAATTAAATGATTTTAAAAAATAAATTTTTTCAATATAATTAAATTTATATTTTAATAAATTTTTAACTACATTAATACCATATATAATATTAATCATTTTTTTTTAAATATATTTTAATAAATGGATAAAATTTTAACAAACGAGATAAATCAATTTTATTTAAAAACAATAAAAAATTATATTTTTCACTATCTAAACTTCATTCTTTAATCACTAAATTATTTTTATATAAATAATTACGTAAAATTAAAGATAATTTATTATTTAAAGATAATTTATAATAAAATTTATCTTTACTAAAAAAATTAATTATATATTTATATATATATTCTATTCCAATATTATATTTTGCAGATATTCATATTTTTTTATTTACATTATCCATATTATATTTACATTTATCTATTTTATCTATTTTATTCATTATTTGAACAATTGGTATAAATTTATATAAAACTTTATTTAAAATACTATTAACATAATTTATATAATATTTAAAATAAGAATCTGATATATCAATAATATGAAAAATCAATTTAGAATTATTAATTTCATTAAAAGTAAATTTAAAAGCATTAAAAATATTTAATGGTAAATTTTGTATTAAACCTATTGTATCAGTAATTAATATATTTTTTATTTTATTTAAAAATTTTATTTTTCTTATATAAACATCTAATGTAGTAAATAACATATTTTTAATATCATTATTAGATTTAGTTAATAAATTAAACAATGTAGATTTACCAGAATTTGTATATCCTACTAATGATATAGTAAAACAATTAGTTCTTAATTTTTCACTTTTTTTTTTTTGTAAATTTATTTTACATAATTTTTTATTAATTAAAAATATTTTATTTTTAATAATTCTTTTATCAATTTCTAATTGTTTTTCACCTGGACCAGAAATATTTTTTATACCTCCTTTTTGTCTTTCTAAATGTTTTCATCTATTAACTAATCTTGTAGATAAATAATTTAAATATGCTAATTTAATTTGTAATTTTCCAAAATATGTTTTAGCTGATTGTTTAAAAATATTTAAAATTATTTTAGTTCTATCAATAATTTTACAATTTAAAAATCTTATTAAATTACGTTCTTGTACTATTCTTATAGAATAATTTAATAATATATAATTATATTTATTTTTTTCTATCAATAATTTTAATTCATTTAATTTACCTATACCAAAATAATATTTATTATTAGGTGATTTAATATAACATTTAATAAATTTATTTATTAAAATATTAGATGATATAATTAATTTTTTAAATTCATGAATTTCAAAATCCAAAAAAGAATTTTTACTAGAATATATAAAAACTGCTAAATATTTATTTTTATTTATTACTTTAAACAAACAAAACACCTCTTAAGTTAAATTTAAATATATAAAATATATAATTTTTTTTAATAAATCGTTTTCCTTTTTAAATCAAAAACATATATTTTTAAATTTTTTTAATCAAGTTAATTGTTTTTTAACTAAATATATAGTTTTATTTATACTTATATTAATCATTTCTACATAACTAATTTTATTATCTAAATAAAGTCACATTTGTTTATATCCTATACATTTCATAAATGGACTATTAATATTTAAATCGGATCTATAATATAGTTTTTTTACCTCATTTTCAAAACCATTTTTTAACATATTTAAAAATCTTATTTTAATTTCTTTATGTAATAAACTAATATTTGAAGGAAAAATTATTAATTTTATAAAATTATAATTTAATTTTAATTTATTATTTTTTTTTAAAAAAGAAATTTTTTTTCCAGTAATAAAATAAATTTCTAAATAACGCATAATTCTATATTTATCATTATAATGTAATTTACAACTAGATTTATAATCAATTCTTTTTAAAATATTAAAAACATATTTTGATCCATATATTTTAAATAAATAATTAATATATTTTCTAATATTAATATTAGGATCAGGTAATAAATTTAATCCATTAAATAATACATTATAATACATCATAGTACCACCAACCAATAATGGAATTTTTTTTCTAATAAAAATTATTTTATATAAAATTTCTTTAACATCAAAAAAAAAATTATTAACTGAATAATAATCTTTAGGATCTTTAATATTAATTAAATAATGAGTAAATAATTTTAATTCTTTTTTAGAAGGTTTATTAACACCTATATTTAAATTTCTATATATTAATGCAGAATCTACACTAATTATTTCAAAAGGAAAAATTTTACATAATTTCATTGAAATTAAACTTTTCCCTATTCCAGTTGGACCTAATATACAAAATACTTTAGGATAAATATATTTTATATTTAACATATTTTATAAAAAAAAATAAAAAAAATTACTTATATTAATAAATGTAAATACCTTTTTATTAAAAATATTTTTTTCTAAAAATTTACAAAAATTACTTATTAAAATTATTGCTTGATATTCATTTAATGAATTTTCATAAACATAATAATAACTTAATCAATATATAACAACTTTTTCTAATTTAACAAAATCTTTATATTTATATAATATAAAATTTAATTTTTTAAAAAAAATATTTCAATCTAAATCTAATAAAAATAAAGGAATACTAGTTATTAAAAAAAAATTATTTTTAATAATAATATCAATGCCTAAATTAGATAATATATTTATAATATTTAAATTAATATTATTAAAACTATTTTTATTAAGTAAAAAATTTACTTTTTTATATCAAATAAATGATTTTAAATTATTTTTAAATAATAAAAAATTTAAATTATAAAATATGGAAAATAAATTAGAAAATATTAAATAATTATTTTTTAATGTTATTAAATAATTTTTATTAAAAAACCCTAATATTTTACCAAAATAAACAAAAAAAAATTTTAAATAATTATTATAATTATTAAAATAATTCAAATAAATGTTATTTCTATTTTGAGATTTAAATAAAAAAATTTTATTTTTATTTAAATAAAAATATTTTCTTTTTACAAAAATATTATTTTTTTTATTAAAAAAATTATATAAATTTTGATATACAATCGTATATAAATAACTATTATTAAGAAAAACTATTTTAGTTTTATCAGTATTAATATTAATATTTAAATATTTTGAATCAATAAAAAAATATATAATATATGAAAATAAATTTTTTTGTTCAAAATATTCAATTATAAAATTATCAAATATTTTAAATAAAAAATTTGTATAAGAAATAATTCTTTTATTTAAAAAAATAATTTTAATTTTTTTGTTACTATTAATAAAAATAAAACCATAACAATATCAATAATCACCATCTAATTTAAAATATCAAAATAAATTTTTAATAAATAAATTACCATATATAGATTTTATTCTATGTATTAGAGAATATTTTTCATCATCTAAATATAAATATTTTCTATATAATATATTATTATTATATATATAATAAGATACTTTATAATTAGATAATATAAAATTATTAATAATTTTTTTCATCAATAATCATTCATTTTCTATAGAAAATAATAATTCTTTTCTTTTAACATGTATATTAAAAAATATATCTTTTACTAATACAGTAGTACCTATATTATGAGCTATAGGCTTTATATTAAATGATAATAAATTATTTTTATTATTAAAAACACATCAAGATAAATCAGAATCAATAGATTTAGAACAAATATATAATTTACATAAAATACTTATATTAGATAAAGCTTCTCCTCTAAAACCATAACTATTAATATTTTGTAAATCATTAAAAGTAAATATTTTACTAGTACTATATCTTTTAACTGACATTATCAAATCTTCTTTATTCATTCCATAACCATTATCATTTACTTTTATTAAATTTATACCTTTATTTAAAAAATAAATTTTAATTAAAGTAGAATTAGCATCTATACTATTTTCTAATAATTCTTTTAATATTAAAAATGGTCTATTTATAAAATCTCCTGCAGAAATTTTTCTTATTGTTTCTTCAGGTAATAATTTTATTTTGTTCATAAAATAATTTACTAAATATTAATTTTTTTTCAAATAATAAAATATATATTTATAAAAAAATAATTTTAAATAAAAATTTAACATTAAAATATACATAATAATTTAATAATTTATTTAATTAAAAATTAAATAAAAATAATTTTTTATATAAAGATAACATATGTAAAAATATATAAATATCAATAAATTAAAAAAAATTTGTATAATTACATAAAAATAGATAAAAAATTAAATATAAAAAATTATTTAAACAATAATTAATTAAATTCACATTAATTAATTAAATAATTAAAAAATTAATAAATTAATTTTTTTAAATAAAAAATTAAATAAATAATTTATTGTTTAAATTTTAAAAGCGGAAAACGAGATTTGAACTCGCGACCTTAACCTTGGCAAGGTTACACTCTACCAACTGAGCTATTTCCGCTTAAATTCTAAAAAACTATTATTTTTTAAATATAAAAAACTACGATAATAAATTAATTCATAAACAGATTCTATTATATCAAAAAAAGCAATATGTTTATTTAATTTAATATAACAGTTAAAATTAGGTATTCATCTAATTAATAATTCTTTAATTGTACTTACATCTATATGTCTATAATTAAAATATGATTCTAATAAAGGCATATATTTACATATATATTTTCTATCTTGTGCAACAGTATTTCCACATATAGGAGATACACCTTTTGGTACAAATTTTTTTAAAAAATTAATTATTAAATTTTCTGCTTGTAAAACATTTATTTTACTATTTTTAACTTTTTTAATTAAACCTGTATTACTATGAATATTTAAATTTCATTTATCCATATTATTTAAATATTTGTCTTTTTGATGTATAACTATACTATTAATTATAGAGATAATATTTAAATAACAATCAGTAATTAAAACAGAAATTTCTAATATTTTACCATTATTAAAATCTAAACTAGTAGTTTCTAAATCAATTCAAATTAAATTATTTTCATTAAAACACATAAAATATAAAATACATTTTTTTTTTCAACCGGTACGAACGGGACTCGAACCCGTGACCCCCAGCGTGACAGGCTGGTATTCTAACCTACTGAACTATCGCACCTATAAATAACAAATAATACCTGGCAATGACTTACTCTCACATAAGAAACTCTTACACTACCATCAGCGCTATAATATTTCACTTCTGAGTTCGGAATGGATTCAGGTGGTACCATTATGCTATTATCGCCAGGTATTAATTATACAAACAAAACATTTTAAAGTTGTGAAGTTAAGACTCACGGGTAATTAGTATCAGTTAGCTTAACATATTACTATGATTACACATCTGACCTATCAAAGTTATAGTCTTTAACAACCCTTCAGGAAAATTAATAAAATTTTCTGGGAAATTTAATCTTAGGGTGAGTTTCGCACTTATATGCTTTCAGCGCTTATCTCTTCTGTATTTAGCTACCGGGCAATGCTATTGGCATAACAACCCGAACACCAGAGATACACCCACTCCGGTCCTCTCGTACTAGGAGCAGCTCCCTTCAAATTTCCAACGCCTACGGCAGATAGGGACCGAACTGTCTCACGACGTTCTAAACCCAGCTCGCGTACCACTTTAAATGGCGAACAGCCATACCCTTGGGACCGACTACAGCCCCAGGATGTGATGAGCCGACATCGAGGTGCCAAACACCGCCGTCGATATGAACTCTTGGGCGATATCAGCCTGTTATCCCCGGAGTACCTTTTATCCGTTGAGCGATGGCCTTTCCATACAGAACCACCGGATCACTAAGACCTGCTTTCGCATCTGCTCGCGTTGTCACGCTCGCAGTTAAGCTAGCTTATGCCTTTACACTAACATTACGATTTCCGACCGTAATTAGCTAACCTTTGTGCTCCTCCGTTACTCTTTAGGAGGAGACCGCCCCAGTCAAACTACCCACCAAACATTGTCTCACTTCCGGATAACGGAAAATGATTAGAATAATAAAAACCAAAGGGTGGTATTTCAAGGACGGCTCCATAAAAACTAGCGTTTTTACTTCAAAGCCTCCCACCTATCCTACACATTGATATTCAATATTCAATATTAAGCTATAGTAAAGGTTCACGGGGTCTTTCCGTCTTGCCGCAGGTACACTGCATCTTCACAGCAATTTCAATTTCACTGAGTCTCAGGTAGAGACAGTCTGGCCATCATTATGCCATTCGTGCAGGTCGGAACTTACCCGACAAGGAATTTCGCTACCTTAGGACCGTTATAGTTACGGCCGCCGTTTACCGGGGCTTCAATCAAAAGCTTCAAATTTTACTTTTAACCTTCTCAATTAACCTTCCGGCACCGGGCAGGCATCACACCGTATACGTCCACTTACGTGTTTGCACAGTGCTGTGTTTTTAATAAACAGTTGCAGCCAGCCGTTATCTTAGACTAATTTCAGCTCAAAAAGTAAATTTTATCACCTAATATTAGTGTGCCTTCTCCCGAAGTTACGGCACTATTTTGCCTAGTTCCTTTACCTGAGTTCTCTCAAGCGCCTTAGTATACTCTACCTAACCACCTGTGTCGGTTTATAGTACGATTTAATATTAATTAACGTTTAGAAACTTTTCTTGGAAGCATGGTATTAATTACTTTCACTCTTACGAGTTTCGTCATCATGTCTTAGTATATATGATATTCGGATTTTCCTAAATATCTACCTACACATTTAAACCAAAATATCCAAATTTGGCTAACCTAACCTACTTCGTCATTCCATCACTATAATATCAAGTACAGGAATATTAACCTGTTATCCATCAACTACGCTTTTCAGCCTCGCTTTAGGTATCGACTAACCCTACCCCGATTAACGTTGGGTAGGAAACCTTAGTTTTTCGGCGAGTAGGTTTTTCACCTACTTTATCGTTACTTATGTCAGCATTCGCACTTCTGATATCTCCAACATATTTTACAATATATCTTCAACGACTTACAGAACGCTCCTCTACCCAATAATATAAATTAAATAAAAACAAAATATATTATTGCCACAGTTTCGGTATATGATTTAGCCCCGTTAAATCTTCCGCGCAAAAAAACTAGACTAGTGAGCTATTACGCTTTCTTTAAATGATGGCTGCTTCTAAGCCAACATCCTAGTTGTATAAGTTTTTTCACTTCGTTTTCCACTTAATCATAATTTTGGGACCTTAACTTGTGATCTGGGCTGTTTCCCTTTCCACATTGGATCTTAGCACCCAATGTGTGTCTCCTATGATTATATTAATCTGTATTCGGAGTTTGCGTCAGATTGGTAAATCTGGAAGATCCCCTAACTGAAACAGTGCTCTACCCCAGATAATAATTCATAAGGCACTACCTAAATAGTTTTCGAGGAGAACCAGCTATCTCCCGGTTTGATTGGTCTTTCACCCCTAACCACAAGTCATCCGCTGATTTTTCAACATCAGTCAGTTCGGTCCTCCAATAAATTTTACTTTATCTTCAACCTGCTCATGGTTAGATCACCGGGTTTCGGGTCTATATCTTGCAACTAACGCCTTTACGACTCGGTTTCCCTACGGCTCCCTTTTAAAAAGTTAACCTTGCTACAAAATATAACTCGCTGACCCATTATACAAAAGGTACGCAGTCACACTTTTTTTAAAATGCTCCTACTGCTTGTACGTATATGGTTTCAGGTTCTATTTCACTCCCCTAACCGGGGTTCTTTTCACCTTTCCCTCACGGTACTAGTTCACTATCGGTCAATCAGTAGTATTTAGCCTTAGAGAATGGTCCCCCTATATTCAAACAAGATTTCTCGTGTCTCGTTCTACTTAATGAATAAATAAATAAATATATTTTAATATACAGGACTATCACCTTTTATTGTTAATTTTTCCAAATTATTCTACTAATATAATTATTTAATAATATATTCAAGGCTTTTCTCTTTTCGCTCGCCACTACTAAGAGAATCTCAATTGATTTCTTTTCCTCAAGATACTTAGATGTTTCAGTTCTCTTGGTTCGCTTTATTAATCTATGTATTCAATTAATAATAATACAACATTACTTGTATTAGGTTTTCCCATTCGGATACTGCCGACTAATAACGTTTTTTATCAACTTATCGACAATTTTCGCAGATTAACACGTCCTTCATCGCCTCTGATTGCCAAGGCATCCACCATATACGCTTAATTACTTAACTTCACAACTTTAAAATGTCTTATAAATTTTAAAAGAACAAGCGTCCTCTAGGGGATTCGAACCCCTGTTGCCGCCGTGAAAGAGCGATGTCCTAAGCCTCTAGACGAAGAGGACAAACATACTACTTTCATATTTTTATAAATAATTAATGTAGATAAAAATAATTACATATTATTAATAAGGAGGTGATCCAACCGCAGGTTCCCCTACGGTTACCTTGTTACGACTTCACCCCAGTCATGTATCACAAAGTGATAAACCTTCTCCCTAATAAAGGGTTAAATAATTCATTTCTTTTGCAACACACTTCCATGGTGTGACGGGCGGTGTGTACAAGGCCCGAGAACGTATTCACCGTGACATGCTGATTCACGATTACTAGCGATTCCAACTTCATGAAGTCGAGTTGCAGACTTCAATCCGAATTAAGACGTACTTTATGAGATTCGCTTACTTTTACAAGCTCGCTGCTCTTTGTATACGCCATTGTAGCACGTGTGTAGCCCTGGTCGTAAGGGCCATGATGACTTGACGTCGTCCCCACCTTCCTCCAGTTTATCACTGGCAGTCTTCTTTGAGTTCCCAGCTTAACCTGATGGCAACAAAGAATAAGGGTTGCGCTCGTTACAGGACTTAACCCAACATTTCACAACACGAGCTGACGACAGCCATGCAGCACCTGTCTCAGCGCTCTCGAAAGCACTTTTACATTTCTGTAAAATTCGCTGGATGTCAAGACCAGGTAAGGTTTTTCGCGTTGCATCGAATTAAACCACATGCTCCACCGCTTGTGCGGGCCCCCGTCAATTCATTTGAGTTTTAACCTTGCGGTCGTACTCCCCAGGCGGTCAACTTAACGCGTTAGCTACGAAAACCATGATAATAAAATCACAACCTTCAAGTTGACATCGTTTACGGCATGGACTACCAGGGTATCTAATCCTGTTTGCTCCCCATGCTTTCGCACTTAAGTGTCAGTATTCGTCCAGAAAGTCGCCTTCGCCACTGATGTTCCTCCAGATATCTACGCATTTCACCGCTACACCTGGAATTCCACTTTCCTCTACGATACTCTAGTTTTTCAGTTTCAAATGCAGTTCCTAAGTTAAGCTTGGGGATTTCACATCTGACATAAAAAACCACCTACATGCTCTTTACGCCCAATAATTCCGATTAACGCTTGCATCCCCCGTATTACCGCGGCTGCTGGCACGGAGTTAGCCGATGCTTCTTCTGTAAATAACGTCAAATATAATATAGTATTATTATATATATCTTCTTCTTTACTGAAAGTACTTTACAACCCTAAGGCCTTCATCATACACGCGGCATAGCTGCATCAGGGTTTCCCCCATTGTGCAATATTCCCCACTGCTGCCTCCCGTAGGAGTCTGGACCGTATCTCAGTTCCAGTGTGGCTGATCATCCTCTCAGACCAGCTAAAGATCATCGTCTAGGTAAGCTTTTACCTTACCTACTAACTAATCTTGTCTGGGCTCATCTTAAGACATAAGGTTTAAATTAATAAATCCCCTACTTTTATTATATTAAACAATATAATATAATTCTATGCGGTATTAGCTATCGTTTCCAATAGTTATCCCACTTCTTAAGGCAGATTCCCAGATATTACTCACCCGTTCGCCACTCGCCATCAAAAGTAAACTTTTATGTTGCCGTTCGACTTGCATGTGTTAGGCTTGCCGCTAGCGTTCAATCTGAGCCATGATCAAACTCTTCAAAACAAACCAACTATGTTTTAAATCTTTTTTAAAAAAAATTTAAATATATGTAATATATTTATAATATATCTACAAAAATTATTTATTTAAAAGAACTAATTAATTATTAAAACAAAATAATTAATTATTATTAATGTTAATTAATATAACAACAAAATTAAAATAAAACAAGATATTTTTAATTTTTTTTTAATAAAAAATATTTCAAAATTTAAATTAATTAAAATAACTTAATAAAATTTTTAAATTAAATATTATCTAACTAATATTAAAATAAAAAAATTTAAATAATATTTAAAAATATTAATAAAAATAATAAAAATATTATTTATAATTTTTTAATTTTTATTGAAAAATCAAATATTATATTTTTACACAAATTAATTTTAATAATATAATCACCTAAATATTTAATAGGACCTTTAGGAAATAAAATATATTTCTCAGAAATCTTTATATTTAATTTTTTAAAAATTAAATTTTTAATATCTACAGATTTTACACTACAAAATAATTTATTATTATCATCACTTCTTAAACAAAATTCTAATGGAGATAATTTAATAATTTTTTTATATATTTCATTTTTATATATAAATTTTTTTTTAGATCCATTTATTAAAGAAATATATTTTTTACTAAATTTTTTTATATTAATATCATTAGCATACACAGCTTTAAAATTAGGTATTAAATAATTTCTAGCATAACCAGGTTTAACACTAATAATATTACCTATATTAGTAATATATTTATCTAAAATAATTACTTTAATTTTTTTTTTCATATAAATCTTTTTATAATTATATTTATTTATGTAAATCAGTATAAGGTAATAAAGCTAAATATCTAGCTATTTTAATAGATTTAGATAATTTACGCTGTAATTTAGCTGATATTCCAGTAATTCTACTAGGTATAATTTTATAACACTCTGTAATATATTTTTTTAAAATATCTATGTTTTTATAATCTATATCACATTTTTTATCTAATAAAAAATTATTATTTACTCTATTTTTATTTTTATACATATTAAATTACTTATTTAAAAATTAAAATTTAAAATATTACTTTTTTTATTCATTATAGAATTATTAGTAACAGCATGATTTTTTTTTATTATTATAAATCTTAATATACTATCATTTAATCTTAAATTATTTATAATCTTTTTAATTTTATAACTATACAATTCAATATTCATTAATATATAATGAGCTTTATACATATTATTTATAGAATAAGATAAATATTTTAAACCCCAATCTTCTAATCTATAAATTTTTCCTTTTTCTTTATTAATAAAATTAATATAATAACTAACTATACTTTTAATATACATTGTTTTATCAGGATATACTAAAAATACAATTTCATAATGATTCATTTTAACCTCAATAAATTATTTAATTAATAATTTTTTTTTAATTAAATTAATATTTTTAATAATATCATTTATAGACAAATTTAAATCTAATTTTTTAATAATTTTATATATATCATTATATTTTTTATTATATAAAATATTTAATTTATCTTTAAAAATAAAAGAATCAATTCTATTAAATATAAATATAAAACTATTTATAATAGATAATGGTAATTTACATTTATATGCTATATAAATACCACAACTATTCTTACAATATCCTAATTTAAGTTTATATAAAAAAATTAAATTATTCTTTTTCTTAATATAATCAAAATAAAAACACCTTATATTTTTATAAAAATTACCAATTTTTATTAATTCATAAAAATGAGTAGAAAATAAAGTCATACATTGAATATTTTTAGAAATATAATTTAAACAGGATCATGCTAAAGAAATACCTTCATAAAAAGATGTACCTCTACCCATTTCATCAATTAAAACTAAACTATTTTTATTAACATTATTTATAATGTAAGAAATTTCTGATATTTCTACCATAAAAGAAGATTTATTAGAAGATAAATCATCATAAAATCCAA
Organism: Candidatus Stammera capleta; assembly: GCA_036689515.1. Lineage (GTDB taxonomy): Bacteria > Pseudomonadota > Gammaproteobacteria > Enterobacterales > Enterobacteriaceae > Stammera > Stammera capleta_O. The sequence goes on along the minus strand of CP144846.1, from coordinate 27,341 downwards.
TTCTAGTAAATATTTTACTTATAGGACCAATATAACATTTATCAGCAGGTACATAACATCCTATATAAGCCATAATAGTTATTAAAGCTATTTGTCTCATATAAGTACTTTTACCACCCATATTAGGTCCAGTAATTAATAATGTACGTATATTAGTATCAAAAAATGAATCATTAGAAATAAAATCAATATCTGAATTAGATTCTAATATAGGATGACGACTATTATATAACTTTAAAATAGAATCATTTACAAAAATAGGTTTTGTATAATTTAATGTTTCTGATCGTTCTATAAAACAACACAAAACATCCAATTTAGCAATTAAATTAGAAACTAAATTACATTCAACAATATAATTAATAATATAATTTATTATTTTATCTAAAATTTTTTTTTCTAACAATAAAATTTCTTTCTTAACATTAAATAATTTTATTTCAAATTCTTTTAATTCTTTTAAAAAATATCTTTTACAATTCTTTAAAGATTGATATTTAATATAATTACTAGGAACAAATTTATAATCTAATTTATTTATTTGTATATAAAAACCATGTATTTTATTATATTTAATACGTAATTTTTTTATTCTAGTTTTTTTAATTTCCCTTAATTCTAAATCATTAATATATTTATTACTAGAATCAATAAAATATCTTAATTTATCAAATTTTTTAGAATACCCTTTTAAAATAAAATAACCATGTTTTCTATAATTTTTAACAATTGTAGATTTAATTAAAGAAATTATTTTTTTAATAATTACACTACTTTCAACAAAATATATAAAAAATTTTAATTTATTAAAATCTTTAATTATTTTTATAATATATAAAATAACTTTAAAATATTCTTTTAATTTAATTAAATCATTTACATTTACATTTTTTAATGATATACGCCCCAAAATTCTTTCTAAATCTCCTATTTTTTTTAAATAAAATCTTAATTTATAATTTTTATTTTTAATAAAATTCATTATTAAATGTCTATTATTTATTTCAACAATATTATTTAATGGACTTAATAATCACCTTCTTAACAAACGATTACCCATAGGAGTTAATGTCGAATTTAAAACATAAAACAAAGTAAACTTTTCATTGTTATTTAAAGAATTTATTAATTCTAAATTTTTAATAGAATAATAATCAATAAAAATATAATTTTTATTATTTATTAATTTAATTTTATCAATATGTTTCAAATCAATTAATTGTGTACATTTTACATAATGTAATAAACAACCTGCAGGTATAATACCTAAATTTTTATCACTAATACCAAAACAATTTAAATTTAAAATATTAAAATGATTCAATAAAATATTTAAATTCTTTTTATATTCAAATTTATCTAAAGAAAGAACACGTAAACTATTATAATTCGAAAAAAAATCAAAATTTAAATTTTTATCAGAATATAATATTTCAGATGGATTAGTTTTATATAACTCAGTTTTTAATTCATCTAAATTATTTAATTCTGATAAATAAAATTTACCACTAAAAATATCTAATAAAGAATAACCAAATTTATTTTTAACACATCATACACTAACTATAAAATTATCTTTATCAAAATCTAAAAAATCATCATCTGAAACTGTTCCTGGAGTAATAATTTTAACTACTTTTCTTTTTATTAATTTATTATTTTTAATATTATTATTAATTTGATCACAAATTACAATAGATTCTCCTAATTTAATTAATTTTAAAATATATTTTTTATAAGAATGTACAGGTACTCCAGCCATAGGTACATTATTTTGTTTTACAAACTTTTTTTCAGTTAAAACTATATTTAATAAACAAGAAATTCTTTTAGCATCATCAAAAAATAATTCATAAAAATCACCTACTTGATAAAATACTAATAAATTAGGATATTTTTTTTTTATTTTTAAATATTGTTTTATAATAGGACTTAAATTTAAACACATAAATTTTAACGCTTAGAAAATTGATGCTTACAACGTGACTTTCTAAAACCATATTTTTTTCTTTCTACTTCTCTAGAATCTCTTGTTATAAAACCTCATGTTCTTAATTTTGTACGATATTCACTATTTAATGATAGTAAAAATTTACTAATAGCATATCTAATAGAAACAGCTTGAGAAAAAATACCACCACCTTTAACAGTAATATAAAAATCAAAATTTTTAATTATACAATTTTTATCATTAATAACATTAAAAGGCTGAAAAATAATTAATTGTAATTTTTTCATAAAAAAATATTTATTTATTTCAATATTATTTACAATAACTTTTCCATTACCTTTTTTTATGAAAACTCTAGAAGAAGAACTTTTTCGACGACCAGTATTATATTTCATATTAAATATTATCAATAAAAATTAATTTTTGTGAATTATGATTATGAATATCATTATTATATATTTTTAATCTACTTAACATTTTTCTGCCCAAATTATTTTTTGGTAACATACCTTTAACACTATAATAAATAATTTTACTAGGAGATTTTTTCAATAAATCTTTAAAACATAACTTTTTTAAATTACCTATATATCCACTATGACTATAATACAACTTATTATTAAATTTATTACCAGTAACAACTATTTTTTTAGCATTAATTACTACAACATAATTATCTAAAAAATAATTTTGCAAATAATAAAAATAATTTTTACACATTAATAAATATACTATTTTAGTGGATAATCTACCTAAAATTTTATCTTTAGCATTTAATAAATATCATTTATTTATTTTTAAATTATTATTTTTCATATATAATTAATTTATTTTTTATTTATACCACCTACTATCATGGAATCTACTTTCAATGTAGGTTGACCTATACCTACAGGTACATTTTGATTATCTTTTCCACATATACCTAATCCATCATCAAACTTCAAATCATTACAAATCATACTAATCTTTTTCATAGTTTTTATACTAGAACCTATTAATGTAGCACCTTTTATAGAATTAACTATTTTACCTTTTTTTATTAAATACCCTTCTAATATAGTAAAAACAAAATTTCCAGATGTAATATCAACTTGTCCACTAGATAAATTAGCTATATATAAACCATAATCAACACTATTAATTACATCTAAAAATAAACTATTTCCATTTTTCAAATAGGTATTAGTCATTCTAGGACAAGGAATATGAAAAAATGATTCTCTTCTAGCACTACCATTAGGTAACATATTCATTAAACGAGCATTTAACTTATCTAACATAAAAGATTTTAAAATTCCATTTTTAACTAATATTCTCTTTTGAGCCAATACACCTTCATCATCTATATTTATAGATCCACATTTACCTAATATTGTATTATCATCAACTATAGTACATAAACTTGAAGCAATTTTCTTACCTAATAAATTATTAAATAAAGATACACCTCTTCTATTAAAATCACCTTCTAATCCATGACCTATTGCTTCATGTAATAAAATAGCAGGAGAACCAGAACCTAATACTATAGGCATTTTACCTATAGGTGCATTTACAGCATTTAAATTATTAATAGCTATTCTAACAGCTTCATTAGCTCAATATTTTAATATATTTAAATTATTTATCTTCTTAGAAATTAAATTATTAAAATCATAACATCCCCCTCCACCACTTATACCTACTTCTTTACAATTATTATTTTCTATTTGAACTTTTATATATAAATTAATTAAAGGTCTAATATCTCAAGAATACTCACCATCAGTATTGACAATTAATATTAAATCATATTTACTATTTAAATTTAAAGATATATAATTGATTCTATTATCTAATTTTTTAATATAATTATTCAAATATAATAATAAATTAATTTTATCTTTATTTAAATTAAAATTAATAGGAGAAATAAAATTATTTATTAAATTATTATTTATCATCAATAATTTTTTTTTTTTAACTAAAATATTATTATCTAATATAGATTTAAAATTTTTAATTATTTTAAATATCGAATTTTTATTAATATTATTAGTACAAGAAAATATAGTTTTATCATAAATATTTAATCTTAAACTAACTCCACTATTAATATTTAAATAATTATTTTTAACCTTTTCATTCTCTATTAATAAATATTCTCTACATGAATCTTGAAAATAAATATCTCCATAATCAAATTTATATAAAAATAATTCATTAATTAAATTTAACAAATCAAATATACAAATATTATTCTTTTTTAAAATTTTATCTTCTATAACATCAAAACTCATATTTATACCTAAAAAATATAAATTAATTTAAATAAATAATTTTCATTTATATTAACTATTAAATAATAATTTAATATAATAAATAATTTTTTATATATTATATATATTATATTATAATAACATATTATATTATTTATTAATTATAAATAATTAAATTTTAAAAAAAAAAATTAAAAACAAATAAATATAATTTAATTCTTTAACTAACTAATTTAATTTGATATTATTAAAATCAATTTAAAGTACTTAATTGAATTTAAAAATAATAAATAATGTACGCTATAATAGAATCTGGTGGTAAACAATATAATATTAAAAATAACCAAAATATATATGTTGAAAAAATAAATAAACCAATAGGAAAAATAATAAAATTAAAAATAATTTTATTATTCAAAAAAAACATAATTATATTAGGAAAAAAAACAAAAAAATATTTAATTTTAGCCAAAATAATTAAACATTTTAAAAATAAAAAAATAAAAATATTAAAATTTAAAAGAAGAAAAAATTATAAAAAAATGTACGGACACAGACAAAAATTAACACAATTATTAATAAATACTATTAAAAAAATATAACATGGCACATAAAAAAGCAGGTGGATCAACCAAAAATGGAAGAGATTCTCACTCCAAAAGATTAGGAATAAAAAAATATGGAGGACAATTTGTAAAAATTGGAAATATAATAGTAAAACAAAGAGGAACAAAATTCCATGCTGGTAAAAATGTAAAATGCAGTAAAGATCATACTTTATTCGCTTTAAAAAATGGAATAATAAAATTTGAAAAAAAAGGACTTAATCAACGTAAATTTATTAGTATAATTAATTAAAGTGAATATAAATAATTTATCAAACAAAATTATTATAACATTAATCGCAGGTAACGGAGGTGATGGAACAGTAAGTTTTTATAGAAACAAATATATATATAAAGGAGGTCCAGATGGTGGTAACGGAGGTTGTGGAGGTAATATATACTTTATTACAAATAATAATATAAATTCATTAAATTCATTAAAAAATAAAAAAATAATTAAATCATTTGATGGATTTAAAGGAGGAAAAAAAAATTGTACAGGTAAAAATGGAAAAAATATTTATATTAAAATTCCTATAGGTACTAAAATTACTATATTAAACAAAAAAAAAAAAAAATATAAACTAACTAAAAATAATCAAATAATACTAATTGCTAAAGGAGGTAAAAATGGAATAGGAAATAATAAATTTAAATCATCTACAAATAGATCTCCTAATCAATTTACTAAAGGTAAAAAAGGAGAAAAATTAAATGTTAAATTAGAATTAATATATAAAGTTGATATAGGTATAATAGGATTACCTAATTCTGGTAAATCTACATTAATTAATCAAATTACATATTCAAAATCTAAAATTAAAAATTATCCTTTTACTACATTATATCCTATTTTAGGACAATTAATAATTAAAAATAAAAATACAAAATTTAATATAATAGATACACCTGCATTAATTAAAGGATCAAATAAAAATTTAGGATTAGGAATAAATTTTATAAAACATTTAAATAAATGTAAAATTATTTTACATATAGTAGAAATACAAAAAAATTATAAAAATATAATTCAAAACATTAAAATAATTAATAATGAATTAAATTTATATAATAAATTTATACACAAAAAAGAACAATGAATAATTTTTAATAAATCAGATTTAATAAATAAAAAATATTTACATAAAATAATAAATAAAACAATAAATAAAATAAAATTTATAAAATCATATTTTATAATATCATCATTAAAAAAATATGGATTGAAAAATTTATCTATTAAATTATATAATTTTTTAAAAAAAAAATATAAAAATTAAAAATTTCTTATTTTATATAAATTAAAGGTATAAAAATGAACAAAACTTTAATGACTATTAAAGGAGAAAAAAAATTACGCAATATACTAAATATATTAAAACAAACTAAACGACCTCAAATACTAAAATTAATTAAAGAAGCAAGAAAATTTGGTGATTTAAAAGAAAATGCTGAATATCATGCTGCTAAAGAAGAACAATTTATTTGTGAAAAAAAAATTAGAGAAATAGAAATTAAATTATTAAATGCCCAAATCATAGATATATCTAAACTAAAAATAAAAAATAAAATAATTTTTGGTTCTACAGTAACAATTAAAAATTTAAAAAATAATAATATATTTACATATTGTATTGTAGGAGATGACGAATCTGATATTAAAAAAAAATTAATATCTATAAATTCTCCTTTATCTAAACAATTAATTAATAAAAAAATTAATGATATAATCCTTGTAAACACACCAATGGGAAAAATAAAATATAAAATTTTAAATATAAAATATTAATTATATTTATTGTTTAAATCATTAATTTATAATTAAATAATATGTCCAAAAAAAAATGAATTCATTATAAATTTAAAAATAAATATACTATTTTATCAAAAAAAAAAAAATTTAAATCTAGATCTTGATTTAAATTAAACGAAATACAAAAAAAAAATAAAATATTAAAAAAAGGATACAATATAATAGATTTAGGATGTCATCCAGGAGGTTGAATACAATTTATATATAAAATAATTGGTAATAAAGGAAAAATATTTTGTTGTGATATTCTAAAAATTAAAAAAATTAAAAATGAAATTTTTATTCATGGTGATATTTGTAATAAAAAAATATTTAATTCAATAATAAATAAAACAAAAAATCATATTATTAATACTATTTTATCTGATATATCTCCTAATTTAACTGGTTTTAACCAAATTGATAATCCTAAATTTAACAAAATTATAAAAATAATATTAATTTTATGTAAAAAAAAATTAATTAAAAACGGTAACTTAGTAATTAAATGTTTCTTAGGAAGAATATTTTCTAATTTTTTAAAAAAAATAAAAAAAATTTTTATTTTTGTTAAAATACTAAAACCTATTTCATCCTATATATCTTCTAAAGAAATATATATAATTGCTAAAGGATATAAAAAAAATATTAACTAATATTTTAAAAATTAAATTTTTAAAAAAATATGATAAAAAATTTAATATTTTGAGTAACTATTACTACAACAATTTTATTTTCTTTTAAAAATTCAAATTTTAATTTTAATAACATAAAATTAAATTATTCTAATTTTTTATCAGATATAGAAAAAAACAGAATAAAAAAAGTTAAAATAAATGGAAGAGAAATAAAAATTTGAAAAAAAAACAATTATAAATATAAAACTTATATGCCTATTAATGATATTCATTTAATTAATCGATTAATAAAAAAAAACATTAATATAGAAACATCTATAGATAATAAAATAAACTTAATTTATAACATAATTCTATCATGATTACCAATTATTATTACATTTTTAATATGATATATTTTTATAAAATTTATTAACAATTATAAAAGAAATAATATATTTTTTAATAAAAATAAAGAAAAAAAATCAAAAAAAAATATTAAAAAAATTACATTTAAAGATGTAGCAGGATGTGATGAAGCAAAAGAAGAAGTAAAAGAATTAGTCGAATATCTCAAAAAACCATCAAAATTTCAAAAATTAGGTGGTAAAATACCTAAAGGAATTTTAATGATAGGACCACCTGGAACAGGTAAAACACTATTAGCTAAAGCTATAGCAGGAGAAGCAAAAGTAAAATTTTATAATGTATCAGGATCAGAATTTGTAGAAATGTTTGTAGGTGTAGGAGCATCAAGAGTTAGAAATATGTTTAACAAAGCTAAAAAAAATTCTCCTTGTATTATATTTATAGATGAAATAGATGCAGTTGGCAGACAAAGAAGTATAAATATAGGAAATAGTCATGATGAAAGAGAACAAACTTTAAATCAAATGTTAGTAGAAATGGATGGATTTAATAGTAACCAAGGAATAATAATAATTGCTGCAACTAATAGACCAGATATATTAGATTCAGCTTTATTACGACCTGGAAGATTTGATAGACAAGTAATAGTTGATTTACCTGATTTAATTGGAAGAAAACAAATTATAAAAATACATACTAAAAATATACCTTTAAATAAAAATGTTGATATAAATACAATAGCTAAAAGTATACCAGGATTTTCTGGTGCTGACATTGCTAATTTAATTAATGAAGCAGCATTATACGCAGCAAAAAAAAACTTAAAAAATATTTCTATGACAGAATTTGAACAAGCAAAAGATAAAATAATTATGGGTTCTGAAAGAAAATCTTTAGTTATGACAAATCAACAAAAAGAATCAACAGCTTATCATGAAGCAGGACATACTATTGTAGGTTATTTCATGCCTGAACATGATCCTATACATAAAGTTACTATTATACCTAGAGGACGATCATTAGGAACAACATTTTTTTTACCTGAAAATGATAATATTTCAATAAATCGTATAAAATTAGAAAGTCAAATATCTACATTATATGGAGGAAGAATAGCTGAAGAAATTATATATGGTAAAAAAAAAATATCAACAGGTTCAAGTAATGATATTAAAATAGCTACTTCAATAGCTAGAAATATGGTTATAAAATGAGGATTTTCTAAAAAAATAGGACCACTATCATATGATGAAACACAAAATAATATAAACACAAATAACAATATAATCAATAAAAATTATTCAGAATATATATATAAATTAATAGATAAAGAAACAAAAAAAATAATAAATATAAATTATAACAAAGCAAAAGATATAATAAAAAAAAATATTTATATACTTCATATTATTAAAAATGAATTAATTAAAAAAGAAACATTAACAAAAAAAGATATAAAAAATATATTTTTAATTAATAAGAAAAATTAAAATTAAAATAAAAATATTTATGATTTTAAAATTATATAATATAATTATTATTAATATTTATCATTAAAATTTAATTTTAATAACAAATATTTTTATAAACTAATTTAATTATTTAAATAAAAAAATGTATATCATTTTATTAATAATATTTTTTATAATTTCAATATCACTAATTACACTTATAATAATAGTACCAACAAAATATAATTTAACTAACTATTCAATAAATACTAATAGTATTTATAATACTATTATAACCTCTAAATTTCTTAAAGATACACTTAATATTTCAATAATTACATGTACTATATTATTTTATATATTTACAATTATTTTAAATAATATAAATAATAATTATAAAACATATAATATAAAAAATATATTTATAAAAAATAAAAAATAATATTTTAATTAACCGGGATGGTGAAATTGGTAAACACACTACTTTGAGATAGTAGTTCTTATTAAAGAAATACGGGTTCAAATCCCGTTCCCGGGATTTTATTATTTAATTTTTTAATTATAAAAAATTAATGATTAAAAAAAAAATTAAAATTTTTATTTTAAATTATAAATATAATTATAAAAATATTTTTATTTAAATAAAAATAAAATTTATTAATTAATAAAAAATATTTACTTATTAATATAAAATTTTTTAAAAAAATGAATAAAGAAATTATAAAAGTAGCAGAAGCTGTATCTAATGAAAAATCATTACCTAAAGAAAAAATTTTTATAGCATTAGAAAAAGCTTTAGAAATTACTATAAAAAAAAAATATAATAAAAAAATAAATATAAGAGCATATATAAATAGAAAAAATGGAATATTAAATATTTACAGAAGATGAATAGTAGTTAATAAAGTTAAATATAATGAAAAAGAAGTAAGTTTAAATGATATTAAAAAAAAAAAAAAAAATATTAAAATAGGTGATTATATAGAAAATAAATTAAAATCAATAACATTTGATAGAATATCTACACAAACTATTAAACAAATTATAATTCAAAAAATAAAAGAAGCTAAAAAAAAAACTATTTTAAAAAAATTAAAAAAAAAATTAGGTTGTATTATAAAAGGATTTGTAAAAAAAATCAAAACAAAATATTTAATAATAGATATAGGATATAATATAGAAGCTTTTTTATTATCAAAAGATATGATATTAAAAGAAAAATTTAATATAGGTGATAAAATTAAAGGTATTATATATAAAATTAAAAAAATACATAAAAAATATACAATTTATATATCACGATCTAAAAATGAAATGATAAAAGAATTATGTAAAAAACAAATACCTGAAATAAATAATAATATAATTTTAATTAAATCAATTTCAAGAAATCCTGGATTAAGATCTAAAATAGCAGTAACTACAAAAGATAAAAGAATAGATCCAATAGGTGCATGTATAGGAATAAAAGGAATTAGAATACAAAAAATTTCATATGAACTATCAGGAGAAAAAATTGATATTATATTATGAAACAAAAATCCTAAAAAATTTGTTATAAACTCTATGTCTCCTGCTAAAATATTAAATATATCAAAAAATAAAACTAATAAAACTATGTTCATAAATGTAAAAAATAATAATTTAGCAAAAGCCATAGGTAAAAATGGACAAAATATAAAATTAGCATCTCAATTAACAGGTTGAACAATTATTATATTAAATAATAAAAATTAAATATATGTTAAAAAAAAAAAAAAATATTAAAAAAAAAATATTTAAAATAAATACAAATAAACAAATAAAAAAAAAAAATTTTATAAATAAAAAAAACAAAAATTACATTAAAAAGAAAAAAAACAAAAATATTAACCAAAACCCCCCAAAAAATTATTATCAAGATAATATAAATATATTAATAAATAAATATAAATTTTATAAAAAAAAAATTTTATATAAACAAAAAATAAATAAAATATTTAAAAATAGACCTCCTATATTAACTATAATGGGACATGTAAATCATGGTAAAACATCTTTAATTGATTGTATAAGATCATCTAATATTATTGATAAAGAAATAGGTAATATAACTCAATATATACATGCTTATAATATAAAAACTAAATTAGGTCATTTAACATTACTAGATACACCTGGACATTCCACTTTTAAAAATATGAGAAAAAGAGGTATAAAAATTACTGATCTAATTATATTAGTAATAGCTATTGATGATGGAATTATGCCACAAACTATTGAAATATTAGAATATGCAAATAAATATAATGTACCTATTTTAATAGTATTAAATAAAATTGATAAAAAAAATTATTTAAATAATATAAAAAAAATTAAATTACAATTATATAAATTTAACATTTTAGATATTAAATTAGGAGGAAAAAATAAATTTATAAAAATATCCACAAAATTTAAAAAAGGTATTAATAAACTAATAAAAAATATATTTATTGAATCAAATAAATTAAATTTAAAAACTAGAATTAATGGAATATCAAATGGAATAATTATAGAATCAGGAATAAACACAAAAATAGGACCTACAGCTAAAATATTAATTAAAAAAGGTACTTTAAAAATAAATGATATATTTTGATCTAATGAAACATGAGGACAAATAAAATTTATATATAACAACAATATAAAAATTAATAAAGCTACACCATCTATGGTAGTAGAAATAGCTGGATTATCTAATATACCTAAAATAAATAAAAAATTTTTTATTATAAAAAATAAAAAAATTGCTAAAAAAATATCTAAAATAAAATTTAATTTAAATAAAGAAATAAAATTTAACAAACAAAAACAAAATAATAATTGTATTTTTGATATTAACAATGATAAAAAAATTAATTTAATTATTAAAACTGATGTATTAAGTTCATTAAAAACAATTGAAGAAATTATTAAAAAAAATAAATTTAATAACTTTAAAATAATATATAAAGGTATAGGAAATATTAATCAAACAGATTTAATATTTGCTGTAACAACTAAATCAATAATTATTGCTTTTAATATTATAAAAGATAATTCAATATGTAAAAATAAAAAATATAACTGTAAAATATATTTTTTTAATATAATATATAATTTAATAAATAAACTAAAAAAAATATCAAATTTATATAATAATAAAATACTACCTCAAAATTTAAATATAATAGGTAAAGCTATTATAAAAAATATTTTTAAAAATAATAATTCAGAATTAATAGCTGGTTGTATTGTAATAAAAGGATATATAAAAATCAACAAAAAAATTAATATAATAAGAAATAATAAAATTATTTATAAAGGTAATATAAAATCAATAAAAATATTTAAAAATAATGTAAATATTGTTAAAAAAAATATGGAATGTGGAATATATATAAAAAATTTTAATAATATTAAAATAGGAGATGAAATAATTTCAAAAAAATATGAAAAATACAAAAAAACAAATTAAATATAAAAAAATAAACAAAGAAATAACTAAAAAATTAATAAATATAATAATAAAAAAATTTAATTATATTTTTAAAAAATATATAATAAATATAAATTATATTTATTTATCAAATGATTTTTCATATATTAAAATATACATAAATTTTATTTATGAAAAAAATTATAATAAAATATTTAATATAATTAATACATTACAAAATAATGAATATTTTATTAAAAAATTAATTATAAAAAACACTAATTTAAAATATATACCTAAAATTTATTTTAAAAAAGATAATTTTTATAAAAAAAAAAATTATTTATTTAATTTATTAAATAAAATAAATAATGAAATCAAATAATATAAATGGATTATTAATTTTCTATAAACCTAAAGGTTTAACATCTAATAATATTTTAATAAAAATTAAAAAAATATTTCTTCCTAAAAAAATAGGATATATAGGAACATTAGATCCAATAGCATCAGGAATTTTATTAATATGTTTTGGTAAAAGCACAAAATTATCAAAATATTTAATTGAAGAAAAAAAAACATATAAAGTAACAATTAAATTAGGTGAAAATACAAATACAAATGATGCTTATGGTTTTATAATTAATAAAAATAAAATTAAATTTAAAAAAAAAAAATTATTAAAAATAATTAAACATTACAAAGGAAAAATAAATCAAAAAATACCTTATTATTCTGCATGTAAATATAAAGGAAAACAATTATATAAATATGCAATACATGGAATAAATATAAAAAAAAAAAAATATATTTATATATATAAAATAAAAATATTATATATAAAAAAAAAATTAATTAAATTAATTATTAAATGTTCAAAAGGAACATATATACGTAGTATAATAAATTATATAGGTAAAAAACTAAAATGTGGAGCATATATTTTAAAATTAAAAAGAATTAAAATTGGTAAATATTTATTAAAAAATGCAATTAAATTTAAACATTTAAATAATAATAAAAAAAACAATATAAACAAATTTATAATTAACCATAATAAATTAAAAAATATATACCAAAATAATGAAAAAAATAGTAATAATTAGACATGGTGAAAGTATTTGAAATCAAAAAAATATTTTTACTGGATGAACAGATATTAAATTATCAAAAAAAGGAATTAAAGAAGCACAAAATGCTGGTAAAATACTTAAAAAAAATCATTTTTTTTTCAATAAAACATATACTTCTGTACTAAACAGATCTATACATACAGCATGAGAAATATTATATAAACTTAATTTAACTTGAATAAAAATTTCAAAAAATTGACAATTAAATGAAAGACATTATGGAGCATTACAAGGATTAAATAAAGATAAAACTATTAAAAAATATGGAAAAAAAAAAGTACAAAAATGAAGAAGAAGTTACTATAAATGTCCTCCTAAAATTACAATAAAAGATAAAAAATATCCAGGAAAAGAAAAAAAATATAAATATATTGACATTAAAAAAAATCAAATACCTACAGGAGAAAGTTTATTTGATACATTTAAAAGAGTAATACCATTTTGAAAAAAAAAAATATATCCTAAATTAAAAAATAACAATTTATTAATTGTAGCACATGGTAATTCATTAAGAGCACTTATTAAATATATAGAAAAAATATCTGAAAATGATATTCTAAAATTAGAAATTCCTACAGGAATACCAATAGTATATGAATACTCAATAAAAAATAAATTTAAAATTATAAATAAATACTATTTAAAATAATTTTTTAAATTGGCCCCTATTGGATTCGAACCAACGACCAAGCGATTATGAGTCGCCTGCTCTACCCCTGAGCTAAAGGGCCTGAATACCTGAATAACAATAATTATAACAAAATAATAAATAAAAAACAATAAATAATTATTTAGATGATTCATATTTATAAATATGCACCATAGCAGGTCTCAATAATCTATTATTTAACAAATATCCATCTTGTAAAATTTCAATTATTAAATTATTTTTATTAACATCATTAGTTTTAGTAACAGAAACAGCTTGATGATAATTAGGATCAAAAAGTATATTTTTACTATTTATAATTTCAATACCAAATTTTTTAATAACTAATAAAAAATTTTTTAATGTTAATTTTAATCCTTTATAATTAATTAAAACATCTATTTTCTTATTCTTACTTACTAAAATAGATTGTTTTAATGAATCTATTATAGGTAATAAATCTTTTGCAAACTTTTTTAATGAATATTTATAAATTTTTTCTATGTTCAAATCATTTCTTTTATAAATATTTTCTATATCAGCTTTAAAACGCAAATTAATATCATAAAGATTTTTATTTAAATCTAATATTTTATTTTTTAATTTTAAAATTATTAACTTTTTATCTTTTAATTTTTTTTTCAAATAATTATTTTTATTATATAAATTTTTAATACAAATATTTTCACAACATATATCATTTTTATCTAAACTTTTATCTTTATTTGAATTAGAAATTTTTTTTTTTTCTAAAACATTAGACTTACTAAAAATATCTTTATTACAATTATTTTCTTTAATCATATTTATACCTAATTAAACATTTAAACATTAATCTAAAATAGAAAAATTTATCTTTAAATTATTATATAATAATACATAAAAAATAAAATTACAAATTTTATATAAAATATGAAATCAAATATTATTTATAATAAAAAAATAAATTATAATTTTAATATTATAAAAAAATTTAAAGCTGGAATCATATTAAAAGGATGAGAAGTTAAATCTATACTATTTAAAAATATAGATATACAAAATAGTTATATTAAAATAACTCAAAAAAAAGAAATATTTTTAAAAAATGCTAACATTATTCCTTTAAAAAATCATTTAATAAATAAAAAACATTTAAAAAGAAATATTAAAATATTACTTAAAAAAAAACAAATAAATTATTTACATAAATACTCATTAATAAAAGGAAATACTATAATGCTATTATCAATATATATATTGAAATCATGATATAAAATATATATAGCTTTATGTAAAGGTAAAAAAAAACATGATAAAAGAGAACAAACAAAATATAAAATATGAAAAAAAATATAATAAAAACATTGACTTTAAATTAATATAATAATAAAATTTATTATGGGGTTGTTAGGTTTTGACAGAATATTTAAATTCCTATGTGCATGTCGAGGTATCGGTAGGCCGCGTTAAAAACCGTAAATTTAGTTGCAAAAAACAACGAAAATTATGCTTTAGCAGCTTAAAATTAAGTTGTAAAAGCCATTTTTATATATAATTTTATCTCTTTATATATATAAAAATGTCATATAAAAGAGAAAGATTCTAAATTTCTATATTTAGAAATTCTTAATTTTAATAGAATAATTAATTATTTATTTTTTTTATTTTAAATAATTAATGAATTATAAAATAAAATAAACATGTAGTATCAAAAGAATAATATATTCTGGAAGCGGGTTCGAATCCCGCCAACTCCATAAAATTTTAGGTGATTAACTCAATGGTAGAGTACCTCTTTTACAAGGAGGAAGTTAATGGTTCAATTCCATTATCACCTATTTAAAACAAGATTTTAAATTATCTAATAAATGTTTATAAGATATTGTAGAAAAATTTTGTTCATATACTATTCTTAATAAAATTAAACTAATAGATAATAATTTCTTATCACATAAATTAGATATTTTAAATAAAAAATTTTTATAAAACTCTATAAATTTTTTTGAATTATCGAATGATTTTATTTTAATTAAATCTACTATTTTTAACAAACGTTTTTTAAATAAATCTTTATCATTAGGTATATCAATTTTATTAATATTACATTTCATAAATTTTCTTATATTAAATAAAAATTTTCTATTTTTAAATTCAAGTAATAAAATTGTTTTACCTATATTATCTGCTCTTCCTGTTCTACCTATACGGTGTATATAAGAATTAATATCATATGGAATATCATAATTAATAACTAAATCAACTCTATCTAAATCTAAACCTCTAGAAGCGACATCTGTAGCTACTAATATATTAATTTTATTTTTTCTGAAATTATTAATTATTTTTTCTCTTAAAAATTGATTCATATCACCATTTAAACAAGAACAAAGATAACCTTGTTTTTCTATTAAATAAGATAATTTAGAACTAAAATTTTTAGTATTAACAAAAATTATTATTGCTTTAAATAATTCATTCTCTAAAAATTTTATTAAAACATCTATTTTATTTTTAAAATTTACATAACAAAAATACTGTTTTATATTTATAAAATTATTATCAGATAAAATTATTTCTTTAGGATTAGACATAAATTTTTTAACAATATTTTTAATTGTAAAAGGCATAGTAGCAGAAAATAAAGCAGTTTGATGTATACATTTTATTTTATAAATAATTTTTTTAACATCTTTAATAAAACCCATATGAAACATTTCATCAGCTTCATCTAAAACCAAAATTTTAATTAAATTTAAATTTAATGTTTTTCTATTTAAATGATCCAATAATCTACCAGGAGTAGCAATTATAATTTGAGGTTTTTTTTTTAAATTATAAAATTGTATATTATATTTTTGTCCACCATATAAAGAAACTATTTTTATATTTTTGATATATTTAGAAAATAATTTAAATATGTTTGTAATTTGTATAACTAACTCTCTAGTAGGTGATAAAATTAAAGATTGTAAAATATCAATTTTATTATTTATAATATTTAAAATAGGCAATACAAAAGAAGCAGTTTTACCACTACCAGTTTTTGCTATACCTAAAATATCATGTCCTTTTAAAAATAATGGTATACATTTTAATTGTATTTCTGTAGGTTTTTTATATCCTATTTTTTCAATTACTTTCAATAATTTTTTTTTTAAATTAAAATTATTAAAATTATTTACATTTATTATCATATAACTATAATTCTTACTTTTTATTTTTTATTTTTTTATATATTAAAAAATTATTTTTTAAAATTATTATGTATCTTCAACTTTATCTTTCCATTAAAAGTTATATCTAATACTTTTACATATATAAACTGACCTATCTTAAAATAATTAAATATATTATTAATTTCATTTTTATTATTAAATATTTGTGATATATGTACTAATCCTTCTTTTCCATTTTTAAATAAAACAAAAATACCAAAATTTACTATCTTAATTATTTTAACTTTATAAATAGATCCTACTTTAATAATTTCTATTATACTTTTTATATCATTTATAACATTATTTACATCTTTATCATTATAAGAAATTATCTTTATAGTACCATCATTTTCAATTTCAATTAAACAATTATATTTTTCTGTTAAACCTTTAATAACAGAACCTCTCTTACCTATAACATCTTTAATTTGATTAATACCAATTTTAAAAATATTTATTTTAGGAGCAAATGGAGATAATTTATTATTAATATTATTTAATGAATTGTTAATTTTATCCAAAATATACATTCTTGCTTTTTTAGCTTTAACTAAAGCATAATTAATAATTTTACAATCAATACCTTTTACTTTCATATCCATTTGAAGAGCTGTAATACCTTTAATAGTACCTATAATTTTAAAATCCATATCACCTAAACGATCTTCATCACCTATAATATCAGATAAAACAAAAATTTTATTTTTATGTTTTAAAAGTCCCATAGCTACTCCAGCTACAACATATTTAATAGGTACTCCAGCATCTATTAATGCCAATGATGCCCCACAAACAGAAGCCATTGATGAAGATCCATTAGATTCTAAAATATCTGAAACTATACGTATGGTATAAGGAAACTCATTATTAGTAGGTAAAACTGGAATAATACCTTTTTTAGCTAAATATCCATGACCTATTTCTCTTCTTTTAGGTATACCTATATTACCTATTTCTCCAACAGAATATGGAGGAAAATTATAATGAAATATAAATTTATCAATTCTATCTCCAAAATATATATCATTAAAATTCTGTGCATCTTTTGAAGTACCTAAAGTTATAGTAACTAAAGCTTGAGTTTCACCTCTAGTAAATAGAGCAGAACCATGTACCCTTTTAGGTAAAAAACCTACTTTAATATCAATATTACGTATTTCATCAGGTAATCTGCCATCAATACGAAAACCATATTTTAATAAATGTGAAATAATAATTTTTTTTTCTATCTTATAAAATTGATTAATAACTAAATAATCTTTAACTTCATAATTATTATTTTTTAAATTTAATAATAAATTTTTAATCAAAAAATCTATATTTCTTAATCTTTCTTGTTTAGATAAATTACTAAAATAAATTTTTTTAATTTCTTTTTTACAAAAAATATTAATAAAATTCTTTAAATCATTACATAATGAATAATTTAAATATGAAAAATCTAAATCTGTGAAATTATTAATATAATTCTTTTTAGAAAATAATTTAATATTATCAATAATTTTTTGATATTTTAAAAAACCAAAACTAATAGCATCTAAAATTTTTTTTTCACTTAAATTATTACATGAAGCATCAATAACAGTTATACCATCTTTAGTTCCTGCTATAACTAAATCTAATTCACTACAATTAATTTGAGATAAAGTAGGATTTAAAATAAATTTTTTATTAATATAAGCTATTCTAGCAGCACCTAATATTTCTATATTTGGTATTCCTGAAATACTTAATACAGCAGAAACAGCTATTATAGACAATATATCAGCAGTAATTTGAGGGTCTACAGAAATAACATTAACCACAATTTGTATATCATTTAAAATATTTTCATTAAATAAAGGTCTAATAGCCCGATCTATTAATCTAGACGTAATAATTTCTATATCACTTGATCTACCCTCACGTCTAAAAAAACTACCAGGTATTTTACCAGCAGAATAAAATTTTTCTTGATAATGTACACTTAAAGGTAAAAAACTTTTTTCATTGTTTATTTCTGTGTTACAAACTAAAGATACTATTATAACAGTATCACCCATGCTAGCCATTAAAGATGAGGTTGATTGTCTAGCTATTATATTAGATTCTAATTTTATTTCATTATTACCATATTTAAATGTAAAAATATTATTTTTTAACAAAACTATTACCCTTTAAATTAATTTAAATATAAATAAAACATCTTAATGTCTTATATTTAATCTTTTTAATAAAACATTATATAATTTAAAATCATTAGACTTTAAATAATTTAATAATCTTTTTCTTTTAAATACTAATTTAAGTAGACCATATTTACTATGAAAATCCTTTTTATAATGATTAAAATGTAATTGCAATTTATTTATTCTAAAAGTTAATAATAAAATTTGTACTTCTATAGAACCAATATTTTCACAATAATCATTAATTATTTTTTTTCTATTTAATAAAAATTTTAACATAAATAAAATAAATATTTATTTTTTAATAATATATAATTTTATCATATATAAAGCCTAAAAGGCTTTATATATAAAAAATTAAATATAACGTTACATCATTCCACCCATTCCTCCCATACCACCACTACCATTCATATTAGGATTAGAATTGTTGAAATCTTGTTTTTCATTTTTATTAGGTAAATCAGTAATCATACATTCTGTAGTTACCATTAAACCTGCAACAGATGCTGCATATTGTAAAGCAGAACGAGTAACTTTAGTAGGATCTAAAATACCCATTTCTATCATATCTCCATATTTTTCAATAGCAGCATTATAACCATAATTACCACTACCAGCTTTAACATTATTAGTTACCACTGAAGGTTCACCACCAGTATTAGAAACTATTTGACGTAATGGAGACTCCATAGCTCTTAATGCTACTCTTATACCTACATTTTGATCTTCATTTTGAGCTGTCAAATTATGTAATCTTTCAGCTACTCTAACTAAAGCTACACCTCCTCCTGCTACAACTCCTTCTTCTACAGCTGCTCGTGTAGCATGTAAAGCATCTTCCACTCTAGATTTTTTTTCTTTCATTTCTACTTCAGTAGCTGCTCCAACTTTTAATACAGCAACTCCACCTGATAATTTCGCCATTCTTTCTTGTAATTTTTCTTTATCATAATCAGAAGTAGCTTCATCAATTTGTTTTCTTAATTGAGATATTCTAGAAGATATACTTTTAGGACTTCCTGCTCCATCAATTATAGTAGTATTTTCTTTATTTATTATAACTTTTTTTGCAGAACCTAAATCTTCTAAATTAACTTTATCTAATTCCATACCTATTTCTTCAGAAATAACTGTACCATTAGTTAAAACAGCTATATCTTGTAACATAGATTTTCTTCTATCTCCAAATCCTGGAGATTTAACAGCTGCTACTTTAACTATACCTCTCATAGTATTTACTACTAAAGTTGCTAAAGCTTCACCTTCTACATCTTCAGCAATAACTAATAAAGGTTTATTAGATTTAGCTACAGATTCTAAAATAGATAACATTTCTCTTATATTAGAAATCTTTTTATCTACTAATAAAATAAATGGATTATCTAATTCTACAATTCCTGAATCTGATTTATTAATAAAATAAGAAGATAAATATCCTCTATCAAATTGCATTCCTTCTACTACATCTAATTCATCTTGTAAACCAGTACCCTCTTCAACAGTTATAACTCCTTCCTTACCTACTTTTTCCATAGCTTGAGCTATTAAACCACCTACTGTTTCATCCGCATTAGCAGAAATAGTACCAACTTGAGCTATTGATTTAGAATCAGAACAAGGAACAGAAATCTTTTTTAATTCTATTACAGCATAATTTACTGCTTTATCAATACCTCTTTTTAAATCCATAGGATTCATTCCTGCAGCAACAGCTTTTAATCCTTCATTAACTATAGATTGAGCTAATACTGTAGCTGTAGTAGTTCCATCACCAGCAACATCATTTGATTTGGATGCTACCTCTTTAACCATTTGTGCACCCATATTTTCAAATTTATCTTCTAATTCTATTTCTCTAGCTACAGATACTCCATCTTTAGTAATTACTGGAGCTCCAAATGATTTATCTAAAACTACATTACGACCTTTAGGTCCTAAAGTAACTCTTACAGAATCTGCTAATATATTTACTCCACGCAAAATTTTAGATCTTGCATCATTACCGAATTTTACATCTTTAGCTGCCATATTTTTATTCCTTAAATTTAATTTTTATTTTTCAATAATAGCTAATACATCACTTTCAGACATTATTAAAACTTCTTCATTGTCTAATTTTTCTGTTTTTATACCATATCCATCATTAAAAATAATTAAATCTCCTTTTTTTACATCTAAAGATTTAATTTTACCATTTTCTAAAATACGACCTTTACCTACCGCCAAAACCCTACCTCTATTAGATTTACCTGCTGCAGAACCTGTTAACATTATACCTCCAGCAGATTTTGTTTCTAAATGTTTACGTTTAACTATAATCCTATCATGTAATGGACGAATTTTCATTTACACCTCCTTTAAAATTTAAAATTAAATATTAATTAAAATAATTATATTAATTTAATTGGGGACTTTTAACAAACTTCAAGGGTTTTAATAAAAAGAATTAAAAATAATTAATAATTGACAAAAATTTTAAAAACAACTATAATAAAACAATAGTTGTTTATTAATATTAATAATGAAAAAAAATAAAATAAAACCAATATTAATAATTTTTAATATACCAAATAATAAAAAAATATTAAAAATAATTTTAAATAAATTATTATTTAAAAAAATTGTTTGTTGTATAAATTATATTAAAAAAATAAAATCTTATTATATTTGAAAAAAAAAATTAATTATAAAAACAGAAATTAAAATTATTTGTAAAAGTTTTATTTTCTTAAAAAAAAAAATAATAAATTTAATTGAAAAATATCATCCATATAAAACACCTGAAATAATATTTTTAAATATAAAATATATTAATAATAAATATTTTGAATGAATGAAAAATATTTTATTAAAAAAATAAAATTAGCCCAGATAGCTCAGTTGGTAGAGCAAAGGACTGAAAATCCTTGTGTCGACGGTTCAATTCCGTCTCTGGGCATAAAAATTAAAAATTATTTTTTTTATCTAAAATAGATTCAATTTCTTTATTTGTTTTTTTCATTAAAATTTTATTAACTAAAATTTTAGATGAAGATAAATATGAACTACGAATAATTTTTTTAATATATGGTATTGAATTAACATTCATACTTAATTCATCTAATCCCAAACCAATTAATAATTTAATTGCTTTTTCATTAGAAGCTAATTCACCACACATACCAATTTTCTTATTTTTTTCATGTACAGAATTTATAGTATATTTAATTAAATTTAATACAGAAGGAGATAATGGATTATATAAATGAGATACTTTATCATTATTTCTATCTACTGCTAAAGTATATTGAGTTAAATCATTAGTACCTATGCTAAAAAAATCTAATTCATCAGCTAAATGACTAGAAATAATAGCAGCAGCAGGAGTTTCAATCATGCATCCTATTTTAATATTTCTATTGAATTTTATATTTTCTATATTTAATTTATTTTTAATAAATTCAATTTCTTTTTTTAAAAAATTAACTTCTTCAATAGATATAATCATAGGAAACATTATACGAACGTTGCCATATGCAGATGATCTCAATATAGCCCTTAATTGAGTATGTAATATATCTTTTCTATCTTTATAGATCCTTATAGATCTTCAACCTAAAAAAGGTACATTTTCTTTAGGAAAATGCATATATGGTAAAAATTTATCTCCACCTAAATCTACTGTACGTATTGTAACTATTTTATCATCCATAAATTCAATAATTTCTTTATACTTATTATATTGTTCTTCTTCACTAGGAAATGAATCTCTATCCATAAATAAAAATTCTGTTCTATATAAACCTATACCTTCAGCTCCATTTTTAAAAATATTTTTAATTTCATTATTATTACCTATATTAGCAAATAATTTTATTTTATGTCCATCATAAGTTACAGCAGGTAATTTTTTTAATTTCATTAAACTTTTTTTATTATCTAAAAACTTAGAATACTTTAATTTAAATTTATCTAAAATCGAAATATCAGGATTAATATAAACATTACCTTTTAATCCATCAATTATCAAATTATCATTTAAATTTATTATTTTAATAATATTTTTAATTCCAAACAAAGAAGTTAATTCTAAAGATTTAGCTATTATAGAACTATGAGATGTTAAACTTCCTTTTTCTGTTATAAAACCAACAACTTTTTTCAAATCAAATTGCATAATTTGAAATGGAGATAATTCTTTTGAAACAACTATAATATTATCATTAATATTAGGAAAACTAAAATCAACAAAATCGATATTCTTAATATTTAAAATTAATCTTTTCTTAATATCTAAAAAATCAGAAATTCTTTCCTTTATATAAATATTATTAACATTATTAATACATTTAATTTGATTTTTAATAATTTTATCTATAGCAGCATCAGCTGTAAAACATTTATTTTTAATTAAAGAAATAATACCATTTTTAATAACATCATCTTTTAATATTAAAATATAACCATCAAATAATAATCTTTGATTTTTATCTTTACTAGATAATTTAATTTTTTTAAATTGCTTTAATGTTTTTTTATAAGAATTTAAAAAACTATTAATTTCATTATCAATATTAGATTTATTAATTTTATTAGAATTAATAACTATTTTTTCATCATTAAAAATATATGCTTTACCAAAAGCATATCCTTGTGTTATTATTGTACCTTTAATTAACATATATATACCTTAAAATTATATAATAATAAAATATTTATAAATAAATTAAACTAATATAATTATTCTTTTAAAGAATTTATTATATAAGATAAATTATTCATTACTTTATATTCATCTTTACCATTAACTATAATATAAATTATATCACCTTTAGAAATTCCTAAAGTTTGTATTTGTAATAAACTTTTACCATCTACTTCTTTATCTTTAAATTTAATTTTAATTTCAGATGAAAATTTTTTTGCCTCCTTAACAAATTTTGTAGCAGGTCTTATATGAAAACCATTTGATAAATTTATTAAAAATTTTTTTATAATCATTAATTTATATCCTATAAATAATATTTAATTAATAATGATTAATTTTATAATTTTAAAAAATTACAAAAAATTAATTATTACATAATATTAAATATATTTTAACATAATAAAAAATATTATTTAATTTTTTTATAAATAGATTTTTTATTAATTTAATAATAAAAATTATAATTTTATTTATATTAAATATATTTATTAAATTAAAAAAACATATTTATTAAATTATAAATATTTTAAATATATAAAATTATATTTTAAAAATAAATAATATAAAATTCTATACTTATAAAATAAATAATTTTATTATATAAAATATAAATATATAAAATATATATAATATTTTAATTTAATTTTAATTATTTATTTTTAAAATATAAATTTAAAAAAATAATATATTTATTATTTATATTAAAAAAAAAATTTAATTCTATTTTAAAAAAAAAAAAATGTTTAATAATATAATAAAAAAAAAAAATAATTATCAATTAATTACAATGTTAATTTCATTAGTAGAAAGTATGCAAAATACTATTCTTATGTGATTAATATACCAATATACAAAAAGTCCATTAGCAGTTAGTTTAATAACTTTTTCAATGTATTTTCCTATGGTTATATCAAGTGTAACATTTATATCAATAATAGATAAAATTAATCCTTTATACCAAAATTATATTGGTAATTTAATATCATGTGTAATATCATTTTTAATATACATAATATTTATAATTAAACCTAATATAAATTTATTCATATTTTTAATATTTTGATTACAAATAATATTTTCATTTATAAAAGTTTTTAACAAAACTAATTTTAACAAAATAAATAAAATTTTATTTAAAAAAAAAAAAAGAAATAAAATGTTAAAAATTTCTCTTTCAATAATACAATTATTTCAAACTGCAGGAAATATTATAGGTAATTTATTTGTTGCTAATAATATTCCACTAATAGGTTTTTTATTATCATCTATAATATATGCAATAAATTTTATTCTTTCATATATTCTATTTAAAAAATATAAAAATATTTTAATATTTAAAAAATTAAAAAACAATAATAATAAATTATCTTGAAAATTAATAAATTCTATATTAGAAAATAAAAATTTACTAAATGTACTAATTTTTTCTATTCCATCTAGTGGATGTTTTCAATATCTAATGTCTACATTACCTTTTCTAACAAAAGCAATTAAACTTCAATCTAATTATTCATATGCTATATTAAATTTTTGTTGTATGTTTTTTTCTTCTATAATAGGATTTGTTATATATAAAAATATAATACCATTTTATATAATGGAAAATTATTCATTTTTTATTTGTTCTATTTTATTATCTATATTATTTTTAATTAAAAAATTTTGGTTTGTTGTTTTTATAAATTCACTTTGTTTTGGTTTATTATCAGGACATATTATATGTATGCAAATTAATTTAAATAAATTTTCCTCTTATAAAAATTTAGGAAAATTTACAATATTACGTAATTCAATAGCAAGTTTATCAAAAATTTTATTTTCTTTCACATCAGTTTATTTTATTAATCATTGTTCTATTCAATTTTTTTATTCATTTTGTTCATACATACTATTTTTATTCCATTGTTTAATTTATATATTTAAACATTTTATTTAATAATTAAATATTTTATTTTTATTAATATTTTTAATTTATACAATTATTTTTTTATTATAAATTTTTAATTACTTAATTTATTTATAAATTTAAAAATATAAAATTACTAAAATAAAAAATTAAAATTTTAAAATGATAAATTACATTAATTACTTTATAAATTGAAAAAAAAGAAAACCACCTTAATAACAATTTGTTATAAATAAACTTTTAGTTAATTGTTAAATATTTTATAATATAAATATATTATTTATATTTTAAAATATTTAAATTTGTTTTTATTAAACAAAAAATTATTTATTTTAAAATCTAAATTTAAATTATTATTTAAACTTATTAATCTATATCATAATCTTATATTATAAAAATTATTTATTAAATTATTAATAATTTTATTATTAATACCAATATTTTTTAATTTACTAATTGAATTAAAAATATTATATATACCACCTAAATTATTTAATATTAATAAAGCTTTTTTATATCCTATACCATTTATACCAGGAATGTTATCGCTTTTATCTCCATATAAAACTAGAAAGTCTTTTAATAAATAAGGATAAAAACCATATTTATTATATATTTTTTTTTTATTAAAAATATTATTTAAATCTTTAAATAAAAAAACATTATTATCAACCAATTGTATAAAATCTTTATCATAAGATAAAATATATATTTCATTGTATATGAATATTTTATTTAATTTATTAACTAATGTACTAATAACATCATCACATTCTGTATTAATTTTATAAATTATTTTAATATTGTTATTTTTTAATTTATTTTTAACATATAAAAAATATAATTTTAATTCATTTTCTATTTTATTTCTATTTGATTTATATTTATTAAATAAGATTTTTCTATAATTATATTTTGTATCATCAAAAACAAAAAAAATATAATTAGGAATTATTTTTTTATATCTAATAAAAATCATATTAATTAAAATATTTAATGATTTTTTAAAGTTTACTATTTTTTTATATTTATTATTTAAACAATAAAAAGATTTATATATAAATAAATTAGTATCTACTAAAAATATTTTTTTTTTTAAGTACATAAAAT